>NC_020523.1 GCF_000344785.1 Corynebacterium callunae DSM 20147
ATGCATGCTAGTGTGGTGAGTATGAGCACACACATTCATGGGCACCGCCGGGGTGCAGGGGGGCTTGCCCCTTGTCCATGCGGGGTGTGGGGCTTGCCCCGCCGATAGAGACCGGCCACCACCATGGCACCCGGTCGCGGGGTGATCGGCCACCACCACCGCCCCCGGCCACTCTCCCCCTGTCTAGGCCATATTTCAGGCCGTCCACTGCCAGTGGCATGCAGCCCGACTACCTGGGATTGCACACCATAGTGGGCGCGGGAAGATTATACCGCCGTGATTTTCCCGTAAAGTAGGCCACTAATCAGGCGTTTTGTTCTTATCCATACCAAAACCCCCCGTGCGAGTTACCAGCTCATATGCACGGGGGGCACAACACCCCGAAGGGGATTACAATGCAGCATACCAGCACTTCCGGCAAGACTTCCACCGGACGCACCACCGAGACCACCGGCCACCCCGGCCGAAGGCCACTTGGTACCACTGAAACAACTTTTAACCCTGGTATCTATAAGGCTGGCACTAAGGCTAAAGCCCCTGAATCTAAGCAGGTAGAACTAGATACTAAAGCCCTGCAAGCACGCACCTGGGAACGTCAAAAGGCAATGTGGGCAATCACTAACATTAAGGCGCTGGCTGGGTGCCACCGCTGGCGTTCTGGTAGCTCTAAAGGCGTATCCCTGAAATGGGCTAATAATGGCAGCTCACGTTTCGCTGGACTACAGAACAGCAATAGCGTGTGGGCTAGTCCTATCCCCGCCGTAGCTATCGGCAAGCGTCGTGTGCAGGAAGCAACCACCGCCGTGAAAAACTGGCACGATATGCACGATAATGCGAGCGTATTGCTATTAACGCTTACTCTCCCACATGCTCATGGCACCGCCCTGAAAGACTCCCTGGAAGCTCTAAAAGCCGGGTGGGCTGGCATTATCGGCACAACTAGCTGGAAGAAAGACCGCGAGGCCTACCGCTTGCCGTGGTGGCATAAAGCCCTGGAAATTACCCACGGCCAAAACAGTTTCCACCCTCATTTCCATGTCTTGCTATTTTGTGAGCGCACTCTATCCACCACCGAGGTGGAAGCTCTAAAAGCACGCCTATTCGACCGCTACGCTAAGCGCCTGGAAAAGCACGGCTGGCAGCGTCCTAGCTGGGAACACGGTATTGATTTAGTGCAATCCACCGGCCGTGATGATGCCATCATGATGGGCGCGTACACCGCTAAGGGAATTGCGGAATCTTGGAATGCAGCAAGCGAAGTCGCCGGACAAGCATTTAAGGAAGCTAAAGGCACCAATAGAACCCCGTGGCAAATTTTGGACGATATTGCAGCGGGCGCGCCGGGTACGCCTGAATATCGCCGTGACGTGGCTATTTGGCGCGAGTATGAGGCCACCACAAGGGGTGTGAAACAAACCTCATGGTCAACCGGCGCTAAAAAAGCCCTATCCGTAAACGTCCTGAAAGATGAAGACGTAGCTACCGGCGAAGTGCTTGGCGAGGATGAAGCTACGGAAGATTATGTAGTCGCCGATATTCCCGCTAAGGCGTGGGCAGAATTGTGTGATGACGTGCATAAACGCCTGGATATAGCTAATTACGTGGCTAAGGCTACAACGGCTAAAGAGGCACAACAGCGAGCACATAAAATTCTGGACTTATGGGGCATTGAGCACCGATCTGTCTTGCTGGAAGTAGAAGCCCCCGGCCGGGTATGGAAGGTGGCTACCGATGAATCTAGGGCATTGCTAGCTGTAGACCCTGGGAGCACCTGGCTGTAAAGAGCTTGCCCACTATGGTGTGCAGTGGTGTGCAGCTTGCCCACTTTAGTGTGCAGGATTATTCCTAGCATGCACCTGGGACATACACCGCTACGCATTAGCGTGTACATTCGATTGTGCACATGGAATAGGCACGCCACCAAGGTTTCATGTGTACTAATGTTTGCATACTTCCGGAAGTGGAACTAGACTAATAACCGTGGACAGAAATATGCCCACAATAACCGGGCTTACACCAATGTGTGTGAGTCCTTTTTTTATGCCCTCACCTGCGCTAATCGCGCCGGGTGGGGGCTTTTTGCATGCCAGAAAGGGGGTGCACCAATGATCGACACAATGACTACCGAGCAAGCAGCGGGAGAACTCGGGGTGAGTGTCCGCACCATTTGGACACTAAGGGCTACGGGGCGTCTGAAATGGCGCTACCGAGACCGTCAAGTAGCAATCAATGCTAGTGATGTGCATGCACTAAAGGAAAGACGTTTAAATGCCACACCATAAGGGATTAACCCCGCTAGTGAGCATCACTCACCCCGTGCCACACCACCGGGAAACCATGGTAGTGGGTACTTATACGTCCACCCGTGGCACGCATAGCGTCGCTCTCAGAGCGGGCGGGACGCTACGCATCATGCGCATTGATAAAGCCTATGAGCTGGCTAATGCCCTAGTGGACGCTGCCGAGCGAGTGGAAGCACTACAGACCAATATCAACACCAATACAGAGGAGACCACCAATGACTGAACCACAACGCATCAAGGCCTGGGAAGGCAAGGGCATGACTCTATGGTCATGCGACGATGGACTAAAGCACGCCTGGGTAGAGCTAGAAAGCACTATCGACGGCACCACCACCACCGTACGATTGACCCGCGAGCAAGCACGGGAATTAGAGTCGCCAATTATCGACGGACAAGCATTGCCACACCTAAGGGGCATCTGGCAATTTGAGGCGGACAATCAAACGGCGCTATCACCCGATAGATTGGCCTCCGTGGTTGCTGCTAAGAAAGCAGAGCGAGCGGAAGCAGAGCGAGTTAAGCAACCTACGTTGGCAGAGTTGCAGGAGGCCAAAAACCGCAAGCAGTCGCGGTTAGCTACCGCTACCGCCATGGTGACAGAGAAGCAGCATGCCGTGGACTGGACTAAGAGGTACAAGACTATGGCCAAGCAATTGGCTAATGATCTTTCCGAGGCTAGGGCGCTGGACATGGGGCTAGACCTAACCCACATGGAAGCAGAACTAGCCAAGTATGAGCGCTATATTGCTGCGTTGCCAGGGCAAGAAACGGCACTCAATCTAGCTAAAGCGGAGCTGCGTAATGCGGAAGCATGGGACGGCACCAATGAGTGAGCTATTAGGCGTAGAGGAATTAGCCACCGCCGTGGGCTGTACGCCCGGGCGCCTGCGCACTCTCATGCGCTCTGGTCTGCTCACCCCGTGGGACGAACATATTCACTATGAGTTAGCGCGGATGTCTATCGATCTGCAATTGGTAGTGGCTTCCGAGCGGGCGCAATCACCACAAGTGGCACTATTCCACCCCGATATTATGAGTGACCCCCGCTTTTTTATTCTGGCTACTAATTCCATTGATCCTGTGAGGTGGGGCGCTGGGTGGACTGGCACCCGCCACCCTCAAGGCCTGCCCGGCGTACTACCGTCCGATGCTGTGAAGCTAGTGCCAGCGGGCAAAAAAGTACCAACCACAATGAAGAGAATTGCCGGGGCTAAATACCATATCGACAAGCTATTAGAGCGAGCCTCAAACTCACTCATTGCCTAGTGCACGCGCGTGTGTCACCCGCGCGTAGAGCTACCGAACGTGCAGGTTATGACTTACTGAACGTGTATATCTGGCTGGCTTAGACACTGGCTTAGACACTGGCTTAGGCGGGGGCTTTATGTGTCCTGTAGGCGGGGTTTATTGGTGGGGGCATGAGTAAAGCCCCATAGCCACCGGGGGGGCGGTCTATGGGGCATACAGCGGGTATGTGGTGTGCGTGGTGGTTAGGCGTCGTTGGTGTCCTGTAGGCGGGCTTTAAATGCAGCGAGCATAAATGCTTGCAAGCTTTCACCGCGTTTCATTGCAGCGGTCTTCATGTCTTCGCGTAGTGCTTGGGGGATACGGGCGGTTACTACCACCTGTTTTTCCGCTGCCTGTTTAGCTAGCGCGTCAATCTGTGATTGTGCCTCCGCGAGTTGGCGTTCTAGGTCGGCTTTAGTGATTCTTGGTGTCATGGTGTGCATACTAGTGCATGCATGTATGTGCTGCCACTTATTCCTATAGTCATACGATTGCTAGTAGTGCATGCATTGCATGCAC
>NC_020553.1 GCF_000344785.1 Corynebacterium callunae DSM 20147
AACAACAATTCCGCAGTCCCTCAGGCAGGCGAGATGGTTCGACACGTTCGAGCGCGTCAGTTCCAGATCCTGGGCGAGAGCGGCCGGGTAGGCCGGCCCCTCCAGCAGCGCCAGGAGAATGCGGGAACGAGTCGGATCCGCCATGGCCCGACCCAACCGGTTCATCACGTCTAGACGAGAAGCAATAGTCAGCATGTGCTGAACTATACAGCTGTTGCTGAACTAACTTCAACATGGGGTGGCGTCGTTGCCAGAGGTCGTCTGCACTTTCAGGCTGAGGCCTTCACTGCGCAAGAAGGAAGCAGCGGCCTAGTTGGCGGTGTTCCCGACGTGATTTAAAAGTGAGGGCTATTGCCGGCAGCTTCCGGCCCAGGCCAGCGACGGCCCACGTACCGATCAAGGTGTCCCACTTCCAAGGAAGTGGGACACCCCAAGTAGTGCCACACTGATAATCAGTGTCAGAGGTCCTCTGCCTCACGAACACTGCCTGACCCCTCGGGAAGGGACGCAACGCTTAGGTGTGACCACATAACTGGGGCAACGAGCGACCCCTGTCGAAAAAGCTGTCACATTACCTCTTTTTACATCGTTGACGTGACTTAGATAAAATAACGGGTTAAATGACGACGGATGTTTTTGCGACCTCGCGCAACGATTCCCGACTCAATTGTCACGTAAACGATTGTATAAGTGACAGGAGTTCGCGATGGCGTTGATTGGTTATATGCGCGTCTCCAAGTCAGACGGATCGCAGACCACCGATCTGCAACGCGACGCCCTCATCGCAGCCGGGGTGGAACCGGGGCACCTCTATGAGGACAAGGCGTCGGGCAAGCAGGAGGACCGTCCGCACCTGGACGCGTGCCTCAAAGCACTGCGTCCCGGGGACACGTTGTTGGTGTGGAAACTCGACCGGTTGGGCAGGAATCTGCGCCACCTGGTCAACATCGTCCACGACCTCACCGCCCGCGAGGTCGGACTGAAAGTGCTCACCGGCCAGGGTGCGGCAATTGACACGACCTCAGCCCAGGGCAAGCTCGTCTTCGGGATCTTCGCCGCCCTGGCCGAGTTTGAACGCGAGTTGATCTCTGAGCGGACGAAGGCCGGCCTGGAATCAGCGAGGGCCCGCGGGCGCAAGGGTGGGCGACCCTTCAAGATGACACCTGCGAAGGTGCGCCTGGCGATGGCCTCGATGGGCCAGCCCGAAACCAACGTCGCAGCACTGTGCAAGGAGCTCGGAATTACCCGCCAGACCCTCTACCGGCACGTCTCCCCGACCGGCGAGCTGCGCGAGGACGGACGGAAACTGCTCATGGGTGGTTAAGCGGAGAAGGGGGCAGGCGCGCACACCCTGGTTTCTCGACCCCTTTTCCGCAATGGCCTTATATATAGAGGTATACACGTTCAGGGCTGTCGGGTTGGACCTTCGAGTGCACTCGAAGGTCTATAGTGTGGCTGTGCGTATCTCAGACGTCGCCGCGCGGTCGGGTCTTCCCGCGACCACGCTGCGTTATTACGAATCGGTGGGCCTGATTGATGCTCCGCGCGGTCTCAACGGGTACCGCGACTTCGACGAGAGCGTGCTGGAGCGGCTGGCGTTCATTGCTGTGGCGAAACAACTAGGTATGTCCTTGCCGGAGATCGCCGACCTGCTGGCGGTGGTTAACCGCGACAGCTGCACCCGGGTCCGTGACGTGCTCCATCCGCAGCTGGTCCACCGTCTGCGTGAGGTCGACCACCACCTGGCGAATCTGCAGGTATTACGCGACCGACTCGACCAGGCCACCGCACGTTTGGGGGCGTGTCCCGACAGCGATGCTCCCTGCCGCTCCGAGTGCGCGCTGTTAGACCACCAGCAACCTGTCTGCACCGATCATCACGACATCACCGAAGGAAGTCCCTGACCATGCCGCGCATCATTGAGTGGTGGGATAAATACCAGATCCCGCTGTATCTCGCCGCCCTCGCCCTGGGGGCGCTCATCGGGCTCAGTTCCCCGGCCGCCGCCCCGGCCTTCGAGCTGGCGATCAACCCTGTGCTCATGGTGCTGCTGTATGCCACGTTCCTGGGCGTGCCGCTGACCAGGGTCGGCCAAGCGTTGCGTGATGGTCGTTTCCTGGCCGGTTTGACGGTGCTGAACTTCCTCATCGTCCCGGTCGTGGTCTATGCACTGTCCCGGTTCGTTGCTGATGACCAGGCCCTGCTGCTAGGTGTGCTGCTTGTGCTGCTGGCCCCGTGCATTGACTACGTCATCGTCTTCTCCGGTCTGGCGGGCGCCGCCCACGACAAACTGTTGGCCGCGGCCCCGCTGTTGATGCTGCTGCAGATGCTGCTGCTGCCGGTCTACCTACGCCTGTTTGTTGGTCCGGGCTTGTTTGAGGTTATTGATCTGGCCCCGTTTATCGAGGCGTTTTTCCTGCTGATCGTCGTACCCCTGGCCCTGGCCGCGCTCACCCAGGTTCTGGCCTCCCGCGTCAACCCCGCCCGGCAGATCATGGCGGTGATGGAGGCGTTGATGGTTCCGCTGATGATGCTCACCCTCACCGTCGTCGTCGCCTCCCAGATCGACGCCGTGCGTACCGACCTCACTTCGCTGCTGCGGGTGATCCCGCTCTACGTCATCTTCCTGATCGTGATGGTCCCGCTCGGGATCTTCACCGCCCGTGTGTTCAACCAGGATGTCCCGACCACCCGGGCGACGGTGTTTTCCGGTGCCACCCGCAACTCCCTGGTCGTGCTCCCGCTGGCCCTCGCCCTGCCGGAAACCCTTGCCCTGGCCGCGGTCGTGGTGGTCACCCAAACCCTGGTGGAGCTGGTCGGCATGGTCCTCTACGTCCGCGCCATCCCCCGCCTGATCCCCACCCCAGCGGCGGTCACGGTCTAGCTGGCCCGCGAGTACGATGCCAACCGCACCACTGTCTACCGCGCACTCGAACGGGAGTAATTAATCGAGCCCGACGTTCCCCAGTTTCTTGTTGAGGTCCAGCAGATACACCAGGTCATGTTTTTTCTTGGCCGCTCTCGCCTCGATTGCTTCCCTCGCCCCAGCAGCTGCAATCCGCAATGAAGCCGCCGTAGCCGCGGCTGCGGTGGGGAGGAGGTCGGCAACGCTGCCCAGGCTGGTGAGGGTGACTGCGATGGTCGGAATGCCGTACCCCTCAGTGGCTAGGCGGAGACCAGTTTCTTTGGCAATCCGGGAGCCCTTTACTGTATTCCGTAGATCTACGAGAGTAGGACGCACTTCGTCTCGCCATAGTTCTTCAATGTCACTGGGAAGTGTGTCGTCGAGGGCGGAGGACTGAAGTTCAGCAGCTAGCGCCTTCACCGAAGCCCGGTACTTAGCGCGGCCGTCCGCGAGCTCCTCCCGCGCTTCGAGGACGGACGACATGGGAGCGTCAGGGAAAACCGGTAACCACTCCACCAACCCGGTCCCGGTCGCTGCCCGACGAGACCGGTCCATTCCCACCGGTGAAAAATTCTCCCGCAGGGAATCGTCCTCCCGAACTATCGACGTGGTGAGTTGATCAAATAAGACCGTGCCGCTGGGATTGTCCAGAGCCTCGGCAATCCGGTGTCGAAACCCTGCCACCTGCTGATCGACAGGGTCCTCTAGCTGCTTACCGGTGTCGAGAAGGCGGACATCCCCGGTGTCCAGGGCCAGTTCAAGTTCGGGTGCTTCCGCCCCGCCAAACGTCTTTTCGACCTCCCGGAGTATCTCCTGGATGGCCGGCCGCCACAGCCTTTCGCCTTCTACACGCTCCGGGTCCATCGCTGAGCGTTTCCCCAGGCTGCGCATCATCTGGCGAAAGACCGGCAACGGCACCGCAGATTCTTCCACTCCCAGACGCTGCAATGCCTCTGGCGGAAGATCCGCGACCGTTTCCCACACATCGTCTGGATCTAATCCACGCAGAGGGGCAAACGTCCACAGCAAAGACGCGGCAGGCGCGATCAGGTCAACCCGATCGGCATACAACAACGAGCTCCGAACAAGGCGGAGTTCGTTGTGCAAGGCAACCGCACCACTAGCACTCCGACTGGTGGGAGCGGCCCCCACCGTGAGCGTAAAACCGCGGTCTAACCGCTGCTGTTTCCGGCGAATATGGCGTGAAGGCCGGCCTGACTTCTTTCCCATGGAATCATTATCTCACCGGTAGCTTCCCACTCGTTCTCGCTTCGAAAACAACAGGGGTCCTTCACACTGCAGGATTTCCTCGATGAACTGGTGGACAGCTACAGGTTGCGGTTCCGTCAGGATCTCTGACGAAACCGCAACACAAGCAGGGACCCCGACCGTGTGGTCGGGGTCCCTCATTTTCTACTTTGATCACCATAACCCGGGTTGCTCATCCGGCGCTAGGCAGACACCCTGAGCCCGATGCAGGGCTTCATCATCCCAGCCATGGATGACCGCTTCCCGGACGCGAAATGACCGTGCTGAACGGCCGGAACTCGCAACGACGTTTCGGTTGGAAGAGTGTCGCCCGAGAGCGACTGCCCGGGCGATATTGGTGGCCTGGCTGGTTAATCTCAGGGGTGCTGTTGCAAAGTTGGGTGGAGAACCGCGAACACTCCTTTCTTCGTCGCCTGGCCAGCATTATGGCCCAGCCTGCTTTATATATTCTGGAAGACCCGGTTGACGATCACCGCGTCCGGGTTCGGTTGCCCGTGAGGTCAAACATCGTGCCTTGCCCTTTCCGTGAATCGAGTGCATCGCCTCCATCCCTTTCAACGTCCGATATGCAGATGTCTAAGTTCTTAAACGCGCCTTTCGGCCCGAGGATCCGCTTCAGCCGACCATGGTCACCTTCCAGGATGTTGTTGAGGTATTTCACCTGCCGGTGTTCCACTGTTGGCGGGCAGATTCCCTCTGACTTCAACTCGGCGATTGCCTTGGCCAGGGAAGGTGCCTTGTCGGTGCTGATCACCCGCGGATACCCGGCTGCGGTATTCGACCGCAGCGTTTTCGCCAGGAAACGCTTGGCCGCCGCGACGTTGCGCTTCGGGAAAAGGTAAAAGTCCAGGGTCTGGCCACCGGCGGTGATCGCCAGATCAGAGGTAGCACCACCTGCCGCCGACCCGGATATAGGTCTTATCCACCCGCCAGGAACTGGCCTGCCAATCAGGTACCTGCCGGTACCACCGTGTTTGCTTGTCCAACTCAGGGGCGTATTTCTGGACCCAGCGGTGAGAATCGTGGTGTGATCGACCGGCACGCCCCGCTGAAGTCATCATTTCCTCCAGATCTTAGGTCAGCTCACCCCGTAGCGGCAGTGACCTGCGCACTGCCCACAGAATGATGTCACGGGGGAAATGACGACCCGAGAAGATACCCATGGCTGTGATTATTTCACGCCGCTCTTCCTACTGCCCCAACTTTGCAACAGCACCTTCCCGACCTCCACCTTGCCGCCGTGGCTGCTTCAGGCCCTGGAACAGGATCTTCGTCTATCCCCGGAGGTCATCAATGAACTCAGCCAGGACGAGGCCCAGCAGCTGCTCGTCCAACACTGGACAAAGCCCCAGGGCTCAGGCGACACCACCGTCACCGGGTCTGCTGGTGGGGATCGTCAGTGCTGCCGACAGGCAGCTGCGCGAGCCCCGGGCTGTCGGTAGAGGCGTGAAAAACCACAGTGCATGAGCGTCAAAGGGTGGTGAAATCGGAGTAGAAGCTGAAAAACACCGAGGCCGCCACAGCGACGTACGCCACGGCGATGAGGGTGCCTGCCCACTGGGAGGTAAACCGCACCACAGCAGGGGAGGCGGGGAAGAGGCCGTGGGCGAGGTTGCGTACTGTGAGCAGGATAAACAGCGGGACCATCATCGCCCACACCACCATGCAGTACAGGCACAAAATATGGATGACGAACAGCGCCTGGTACCACAGCCAGATGATGAACAGCAGGCCCACGGTCACACCCGCCTGCAGACCTCCCCAGTACCAGTCGGCGAAGCGTGCCCGCGACAGCATGGCCATCGCGGTGGTGATGACCACGGCGAAGGCGACGATGCCGATCAACGGGTTGGGGAAGCCGAAGAGTTCGGACTGCCAGGTGCCCATCACTTTTCCGCAGGAGACCAGGGCGTTGATGTCACAGGTGGTGACATGCTCGGCGTCCTCGTAGAGGGCCAGGCGTTCAAGCACCAGGATACCGGAGGCCACCCAGCCGATCACGCCGGTGACCAGCAGGATGAGGGAGAAAGGACGCTGGCGGGCAAAGACCGGCAGGAAGGTGTCGTCGTTCGTCTCGGTCACAAGAACCTCATTGTCGTCGGCGGGGGCTGGTGCATCATGGATTCGGATTAGTCGGCGGCGGCCGCGTCGACCTCGGCCCGGAACTGCTCCAGGGAGTCCGGGGTCAGGAGCTGACCGTCGAGAAAGAAGGTCGGGGTGCCGCGCACACCCAGGGCCGTGCCGTCAGCCACATCGAGTCGGACCCGTTCCTCGGTGGCCGGATCGGCCACAGCGGCGTCAAAGGCGGCCATGTCTAGACCCAGGTCCTCGGCGAAGCCGCGGAAGACCGCACTGTTGTCCTCGGCGGACTCACCCCACTCAGACTGGGTCTCAAACATCCGCTGGTACATCGCTTCGTACTGGCCCTGCTGGGCGGCAGCCTCCACAGCCACGGCAGCGGGCATGGAGTTGCGGTGACCCGGCAGCGGGAAGTAACGGTTGACGAAGGTGACGGTGTCGGAGTACTCCGCACGAAGTTCCTCCACGAAGGGGTAAGCCGCCCGGCAGGCCTCACACTCGAAGTCGAGGAACTCCACCAGCACGGCCTTCTCGTTCGGCGCCTGGGACAGCACCCGACTGTTGTCCCGGACCACCTGCCCCGCATCACTGGTCACGGTTTCCGGGGCGGGCGCAGAAGCGGAGTCGGATCGGCCGAGGAAAAAGGCGACGATCCCGGCGATGACGACGATTGCCAATAACGCCCAGACAATGATCTGGGCTTTTCTCCAATTCCCGGAGGGCCGGGTGGAGGTGGTGCGGTTGGTGGGGGTGCTCACGAAGGGTCCTTTCTATCGCTGGTGGAAATTAAGGGATGTCCAGGCCGTGGGCCCCGGGGGACCCGGCACGGTGGCGACGAAGTCCTCCAGGACCGAGGCGGTCATGAGCAGGTGCATCCGTCCGGCGAACAACAGGCCGGATCGATGGTGACCACCAACTCCAGTAACTCACCGAGGGCGTGACCCAGTTGGGGGTCAGCCAGGGAATACCAGACGTTGCGCCCCTGGGGGGTGGAGGCCACCCGCCCGCATCCGCGCAGACAGGCCAACTGATTCGACATCACCTGTTTGGAGACACCCAACTGCCGGGCCAGCACGGACGGTCGGGCGGGCCCGTGGCGCAAGGCCAACAGGATCCCGGTCCGGGTGTCATCAGACAGGGCATGGCCCACCCGGGACAACGCCGAGGTGTGAGTGACGGTCACCGTGCTCATAATCGTAGACAGTACACAATCCCCTGTACTACTCCTCGGTGCCCTCGGCGGAGGAGTGTGAGATGACCGGGAGCATGTTGACATCCGGACCACAGGCGCTGGCCTGAGGGTCAGGACCGGGTTTTCTCCCGGGTGGGGGGGAAGGTTAGAAGGTGATGCCGTGCTGGGCGAACCAGGGAGCCGGGTCGACGGCGCCGCTGCCGGTCGGGTAGAGCTCAAAATGCAGGTGGGAACCGGTGGAGAAACCTCGGTTGCCCATGCCGGCGATCTTCTGGCCGGCGGTGACCTGCTCACCCACGCTGACATCGAGGGTTTCCATGTGGCCGTAGACGGCAATGGAGCCGTCATCGTGCTGGATGCGGATCCACTGGCCGAAACCGGAAGCCGGTCCGGAGTCGATGACGGTGCCGCCCATGGCCGCAAGAATTGGGGTGCCCACGACGTTGGCGATGTCTAGTCCTGCGTGGAGGCTGTCCCAGCGCATACCGAAACCGGAGGTGAAGGTGCCCTCAGTGGGTTTGACCACGGATGAGGCGTTGGCCAGGCGTTCTGCCTCAATGCGTTCTGCTTCCAGACGTGCAGCCTCAGCGCGGGCGGCCTCGGTGCGCTCGGCGGCGTACTCAACCGCCTTGTCCAACTGCTCGTTGATATTGGTTACCGGCTTATACTCCGAGATCGTCAGGATCTGCGGGGCCGTCTCCGTCGTGTCCGGGGGCAGCGCGGTGTCATTGGTGGCCAACTGCACGCCACCGACAGTGTCCTGCGGGGAGATCGAGGCTTCAGCCTGGGTCTGCAGCGTGGCGGCGGCGGCACCCCCGATACCCGCGGACGAGACCGCTCCCGTGGCCACGGCCACCAGGGCTACGCGGCTCTTGGTTTGCGAGGTGGGGATCTTGCGGTGTTTTCCTCCGGCTGATCGCTGGGCCTTCAGGAGCATGAATCTTCTTCCGTCGTTGTCCGTTGTCCCGCCACACTCGATCTCACCGTTGTACTCGTTAGAGACGAAATTGTGACTGTTCCGTTACCTGATGGAGGTGACCTTAACCTCTCATCCCCACCGAAGTCACCTCCGGAGTCCATTTAGTGATCTATTTCATAGTTTCCTCGGCTCCTAGTCGGAGAGGGGTCTGTGATGGGCGGGCGGGATCACCAGGGGAAAGGCCTGCCTCGGGCTTGTCGCTGGCCTCGTCGAGGCATGGGCCATGGCCGCGGGAGCCCGGGAGGAGGTCACGCGACCAGTTCCTCGCTGGCCCCGTGAGGGGCCGGCGGTGAGACCGGGGTGGTTAAGGCTGGTCGGTTGTCCGGGTGCCGTGGTCGGACGTGGGGGTCTTACCGTCCGTGGTGGGGCCGAGGAATGTGGTGTGGTTTTCGTTCTCGGCGTTGCTACCGGTGGTGGTCTTTTCCTCGTTGCCCGTGGTTTTCCCGACCGTGCCCGGCCAATGGCCGATGAGCAGGAGGGCGACGACGGCCAGTGGGACCACACCTGTGGCCCAGGCCAGGACGGCGGTGCGTTGGTCGGCGAGCAGATCGAGCTCCCAGGGCAGGAGCAGGGAGCGGTAGAACTCCTCGCCCAGGATCGTGTCCAGGCGCAGGAGATAGACCCCGACGAGCAGGTGGACGGGCAGGGAGGCAACCAGCCAGCCCAGGCGGACGGTGGCTGGGCGCCGGCGCGGGATCGGGTCGGGTCCGAGCATCCCCCAGACGTAGAAGCAACCGGAGACCAGGAGCACGGTGTTCATGATCAGCTGCCCCGCGTACTTGGAGATCAGCAGCTCATAGAGCGGGATGAACAGGTACATGACGTAGAAGAACACCAGGAACTGCAGGGTGTTGACCACCGGATGGGTGATCACCCCCACCAACCGGCTGCGGGTGAAGGCGCGCACCCAGTCGTGGATATTCGGCCTACCCGGGGCCCCCGGGGCGAAGGCGGTCATCAGCAGGGTCAGCGGGGCACCCATCACCAGGAAGATGGGGATGACCAGCGACAAGATGATGTGACCGACCATGTGCACCGAGAAGACCGCGGGCATATTCAGCCCGATCCCGGAACTCATCGTCACCAGCAGGGTCACACATCCGGCCAACCACCAGGCGGTGGGGGTGCTTGACCAGGTGTGACCTGTCTGGCGGGTGCGCCACACAGCGGAGAGATAGCCGACGGCCAGCAGCAGGGCGAGGGCACCAAACAGCAGGTCAAAGCGCCACATGCCCCACACGTTGAGGATGGTGGGCTTCTCGGACAGCTCGTAGCCGAGCTTGGTGGCCATCTGCGAGAGGTTCGGGATGCGCGGTGGGGGCGGCGGGGTGCGCCCCATGGTGATGGCGATACCGGTGACCGCCGCCATGACAAGCACCTCGACGATGGCGACCTGGCGGAACAGGCGGCGATCAGCGGGGTTGGCCTGCACCTGCGGAATGACCCACGCCCGGTGGATCCACCCGAAGACACCGAGGATGATCACGCCGATGGTCTTGGCCACGATGATTAACCCGTACCGGGTGGTCAACAGATCCGTCAGCTCGATGCGGATGGCGGCGTTGACCAGCCCGGACACGGCCATGACGATGATGGAGACCAGGGCGATTGTCGAGTAGCGGCGCAGCGCAATATCCAGGTCAGGTCCCAGGCGACGACCGTGGGCGAGCAGGGCCATGAGTCCGCCGACCCACAGGACTAAGAAGACCAGGTGCCACAGGTAGGAGTTGGTGCCGTGGTCGTGGTTGCCGCCCGAGGAGGAATGCCCTGTCAGGCCCAGGGGGATGATCATGAGGATTGACCCGAGGAGCAACAGTGGTTGGGTGATCCACGCCCGGCTCATCAGGCCCGTACAACCGGTGACCAGGGCAATAAGGGCGACGATCAGCCACACCTGGGCCATGGCCACCTGCTCGACGGCCACCGTCAGGGTCTCCAGGCCGAGTGTCTGGGCCAGGGGGGTGCCGGAGACATCTGAGAGCACCAGCGGGATCATCAACAACGCGATCAGTCCGAAGCAGATGGCCGCGACCGCACCGGTACGCGAGGCCAGGTGCCCGTCCACACTCAACGAGGCCTGGTGCAGGCGGTCGTGATCACCGCCGGGCAACCGTGGGGAGATGAGGAAAGCAGCGAACAGGAAAGAACCGGCCGACAGGGCAGCGAGCATCCAACCGACCGCACGGAAAAACGGCAACCCGAAGGTGGTCGCGATGCCCGGGTTGGGGATCCCCAGGGCCGCGAGGGATTCACCGAGGAAGCTGTAGGCAACCGTCCCGCCGACGGCACCTGCGACGGCGAAAAAGAGCAGGTACAACGGCCACGTGGGGCGCACCCGCTCCTGAGGCCGGCGCCCGATGGTGGGGGTCGTCCCTGCGGTCGTATCCGTGGCAGTGGGGGTGTCATTTACCGGGTGGGTCATCTGTGTCCATTTCGCCGTCCATGCCGCCTTCACTCTCATGGTGTGCTCGGAAGCGGGCGTGAGGTTAACCCTAATAGGGCCCGCGGGTGTTCTTGTAAATTGCCCAGGGACCGGTCTCTTCCCCCGGTTCGCCCCCTGCAGGGAGCACCGACCTGGGAAGAACAACACCCGGTGAAGGCGCCGTGGCCGGGAACTTTCCTCCCGCCTGTTCCGACTAGTGTCTTGGCACCTCCCGCAGGCAGGTGTCTTAGTCGCTCACATCCGGTTGAAGAACCGGCCCAGTCCAGGAGGACTTTCGTGATCATCTCCCCCATGCTCCCTCGTCGTGTGCTGGCTACTGTTGTGGCGGTCGGTGCCCTGACCGTCGTAGCCACCCCGGTTGCCCTCGCGCATGACTCCGTGATCGGCGGCAATCCCGCGGACGGTGAAGTGGTCGAAGAATTTCCGCGCCGCATCGAGCTGGAGTTCTCCGGGCTGCCCCAGGAAGGTTTCAGCACCGTGGCCATCACCGACCAGGACTCCGGTGATCTCCTGTTCAGTGGTGAGCCGACCATCGACGGCCGACTGGTGACCCTTGATCTACCTGCGGATGTCAGCGGCGGGCCAGGTGACTACACCGTCGGCTTCCAGATCCTCTCCTCCGACGGCCACGCCACCCGCAGCGCAACCACCTTCACCGTCGCCGGTGACGCCCAAACGACCGCCACCCCCACGGGCGCCGACGCCAAGCCTGTGGAGGAGACCACAGCTGTCGAGAACACCGCCGAGGGGGACACCTCCATAGTCAGTAATCCGATAGTCCTGACCCTCGCGGGGTTGGCCCTCTTCGGCGTCATCGCCGGGGCCATCGTGCTGGCTGTCCGGAACCGTGACAGGCGTTAGGGAGCAGAAGACTCCCGCTACATCCTGAGCGCCGGTGTGCCATGCCGCGGGTCAATCTCCCTCCAGGCTGACGCGGTTTCAGGACCCCACCTCCCACCTGACGTTCGTCGGACATCCAGGGGCGGCCACCCTAGGGACAATTGCAGACTAATCAGTCCCCACTGTATAGTCAGTGCATGCTGACTATTGCTTCTCGTCTTGATGTGATGAATCGCCTGGGCCGTGCCATGGCCGATCCCACCCGGTCCCGGATCCTGTTGTCCCTACTCGAATCCCCCGGGTATCCGGCCCAACTGGCCGAAACGCTGGGGTTGACCCGGACGAATGTCTCCAACCACCTGGCCTGTCTACGCGACTGCGGGATTGTAGTCGCCGAGCCGGAGGGGCGGCGTACCCGCTACGAAATCGCTGATGCACACCTGACTCGCGCGCTCAATGCCCTGGTAGAGATCACCCTCGCCGTTGATGAGGATGCCCCCTGCCTAGACCCTGCCTGTCCGGTCGCCGGCTGTTGCGATACAGAAGGAGGCCAGCAGTCATGACGTCTGCCTGTGGTTGTGAACCATCTGCACCGATGGCCAGAGAAGAGGAGCACACGCCCTGGTGGCGTGATCGGGCTATCCTCCTTCCTGTGGCCTCCGGTGTATCGTTGCTGGTTGGTCTGATCCTTGAGTGGTTCGTCCCCCATGCCGGGATGATCGCCCTCGTCTTATTCTGGGCCTCCCTGTTGTTGGGTGCCTCCCAGTTCGTTCCTGGGGCGCTGAAGGGGTTGTTTACCCGGGGAAAACTGGGTATCGGGTTGCTGATGACGATCAGCGCCACCGGTGCCGTCCTGCTCGGGTTCATCGAGGAGGCCGCCGCCCTAGCCTTCCTCTACTCCATCGCAGAGGCGCTGGAAGATAAGGCGATGGACAAGGCCCGCTCGGGCCTGCGGTCCCTGCTTGCTCTGATCCCCTCGACCGCGACCATTCTTGTCCGCGGGTCTACCCGCACGGTGCCGGTCGAAGACCTCGCTCCAGGGGATGTGTTGCGCCTGGCGGCCGGAGATCGCTTGGCCACCGATGGAATCATCCGGTCCGGGCACAGCAGCCTGGATGTTTCGGCGATCACCGGGGAATCCATCCCTGTGGAGGTCGGCCCCGGTGACGCGGTGCTGGCTGGCTCAATCAACACCACCGGGGCTCTCGAAGTTGAGGCCACCGCCGGAGGCACGGACAATTCCCTGACCACTGTGGTCGCGCTGGTCGAGCAGGCGCAGAGTGAGAAGGGCCAACGCGCGCGTATCGCCGACCGGTTGGCCCGCCCCCTGGTGCCGGGGGTGCTCATTCTGGCCATCTTCGTTGCCGTGATCGGGTCCCTGTTCGGGGATCCAGGTGTGTGGATTGAGCGTGCCCTGGTCGTGCTGGTCGCGGCCTCGCCGTGTGCGCTGGCGATCTCGGTGCCGGTCACGGTCGTCTCCGCGATCGGGGCGGCCAGCAAGTTCGGGGTGGTCATCAAGTCCGGCGCCGCTTTTGAGCGCCTCGGTGGCATCCGCCACCTGGCCCTGGATAAGACCGGTACCCTAACCCGCAATCAGCCCACTGTTGCGGAGGTGCTCACCATCGATGGCATCAGTCGGGCAGATGTCCTCGGCTGGGCTGCCGCGCTCGAGGATCACTCCACCCACCCGCTGGCCGCCGCTATTACCGCCGCAGCACCCCAGGCGCCGACTGCCCAGCAGGTTGACGAGACTGCGGGGCAGGGGATCACTGGGGTGATCGACGGGACGCAGATTAAGGTCGGGAGTCCCCGCTGGCTGTCCCCTGGCCCCTTGGTCGGGCAGGTCGAAACCCTGGAGAGCCAGGGTATGACCGTGGTCATCGTTTACCGTGACGACCACCCGGTCGGTGCGGTGGGGGTGCGCGATGAACTCCGCCCCGAGGCCCCCGAAGTCATCCGGACACTCACCGATAAGGGTTTCGGGGTCACCATGCTCACCGGCGACAACACCCGCACCGCCACCGCCCTGGCCCGGGAGGCCGGCATCACGGACGTGCGGGCCGAGCTACGCCCGGAGGACAAGGCCACCGCCGTGGCCGGACTGGGGACCCGCGGCCCGGTGGCGATGATCGGTGACGGCATCAACGACGCGCCCGCCCTGGCCCGAGCCGATATCGGTATCGCCATGGGTGCCAAGGGCTCGGATGCGGCGATCGAGTCTGCGGATGTGGCGTTTACCGGCGATGACCTGCGCCTGATCCCGCGTGCCCTGCACCACGCCCGCCGGGGCCGGGCCATCATCAACCAGAACATTGTGCTGTCCCTGGCGATCATCATCGTCCTGTTGCCGCTGGCGATCACCGGAGTGCTGGGACTGGCTGCTGTCGTGCTGGTCCACGAGGTGGCCGAGGTCATCGTCATCGCCAACGGCCTACGCGCCGCCCGCACCCAGCATCCTGACCTGAAGCCCGTCGAGGCGACCACGGTCACCGCCGACGAGGATGCGTACGGAAGGTCCCGGGTCTCGTAGTGCTTTCCCCATGAGCACCCTGCGACAGGATGTACTTTCCACCGGACGGGGCAGTAGACTTCATGGCTGTGAGCAGCACACATGAACGCAGGTACGGTCGGGCCCCGCAGAAGAAGGGCTGGCGGACATTCCTCCGGCCCGGCTGGGTGTTCGGTGTCCTTGCCATCATCGCTTTCTCCTACGTCGCCTTTACCTTTCTGGCGCCGTGGCAGCTGAGCAGGGATAGCACTATCGTCGAGCGCAACGAGCAGATCGAAGCCGCCTTCGAGGTCGAGCTCGTCCCCGCCGAGGAGATCTTTGACGCCCAGGGCAGTATCGAGCCCGGGGAGGAATGGGCCCGGGTGATCCTTCAGGGCCACTACCTGCCCGAGGATGAGGTGCTGATGCGCAACCGTCCGGTCGACTCCTCCCCTGCCTTCCATGCCTTGACTCCCTTCCAGCTGAACTCCGGTGAGATCATCCTGGTCAACCGGGGTTTCAACCCGCCGCTTGAGGGCGGTGTCCCACCGATGGATACTGCGCCAGCCGGTGAGCAGTCCATCGTCGGCCACGCCCGATTCACCGAGCAGACACCGATGTCCCCCCCGATCGAGGACCAGGGCTACCGCCAGGTCTACGGCATCAACACCGCGCAGATTGCCGAGGTGACCGGCAGGGACCTGGCGGAGGACTATGTGCAGCTGGCCGAGGGGCAGGCCGGGGAGATCAACGCCATCCCGGTGCCCATGCTCGACCGCGGTTCGCACCTGTCCTACGCCTTCCAGTGGATCGCCTTCGGCATCATGGCCCCGCTCGGCCTGGGGTATTTTATCTGGGCGGAGCTGAAGGAACGCCGCCGTGTGCGCCGCGAGGAGGCCGAGCTGGCCGACGGATCCGCATCCTCGCAGCAGACCGGGGACTCCCAGGACGAAGAGACAGATTCCGACCCGGTGGGCGTCCTCCACACCACTCACCCGGAAAATGACACCCAGGGTCTCGCCCATGCCCAAGCTCCTACTTCCGCATCCTCTGGTGCCCGTGCACGCATGTTGCACGACCGTTACGGCGACAGCCAGCCGAACCACTCCCGGAAATTCACCAACCGCCGGCACGAGCGGTTCTAACCGCAGCCTTGCGCACCACACGTTGCGGCCCGCTCGATGTCTATACGGAGGGTGCGGAATGGGATACCCTCAAGGATTTTTAATAAGCTTTCAATAAGAGGTTTTCCCCGTTAGGCTACAGGCATGAGCGAGCACCAACACGACCATGACCCCGGCCACCGTACTGCCCCGAACGGATCCCCCACAACCCTGCCACCGACATCGGCGGCCACTCATACCCAAGATCATGCCCACGGTTCCGCACGCTGGGAGCTGTGGTTCGCGATCGCCGCCGGCGTCACTTACACCGGTGGGATGATCGCGGAGTTCGCGTTGGGGCTGCCGATGGTCGGATGGCCGTTGGCGTTCTTCCTCGCCACCTACTTCTTCGGTGGGTTCTTCACCATCCGCACCGCTATCTCCTCCACGCTGCGAGGGAAGTTCGAGGTCGACTTCCTCATGCTCGTCGCCGCGGTCGGCGCCGCTCTCATCGGCCGGTGGGCGGAGGGTGCGGTGCTGCTGTTTCTGTTCAGCCTCGGCCACGCACTCGAAGAGTACGCCCTTAGCCGTGCCAGCAAGTCCATCGAGGCCCTCGCCGAGCTCGCCCCCCGCAGCGCCCTGGTGCGCCGCGGCGAAACCGAACCCGTGGAAGTACCGGTGGAGGAGCTCGTGGTCGGAGACATCGTTGTCATCCGTCCGAACTCCCGCATCCCCTCGGACGGGTTCGTGATCTCCGGAATGTCCGCCGTTGATCAATCGGCAGTCACGGGCGAGTCGATCCCCGTGGAGAAGGAACCGGTGTCCGACCCCACACGGACGATGCACACGGTCGGCACCCTCCCCGCCACCAATCGAGTGTTTGCCGGCACCGTGAACGGGTCTGGCCTACTCGAGATCGAGGTCACCGCGACCGCCGCTGACTCGACACTGAGCAAGGTCGTTGAGCTTGTTCGCACCGCCGACCAGGCTGCGTCCCCGACACAGCAGTTCATCGACCGGTTCCAGCGCTGGTACGTGCCCGCCGTGATCCTCGGGGTCATCGCCACCCTGCTGGTGTCGATGTTCGCGTTCGCGCAGCCGTTCCGCGACGCCTTCTACCTCGCCATGACTGTGCTCGTCGCCGCGAGCCCATGCGCTCTCGCGATCGCCACCCCAGCCGCAGTCCTGGCGGGCGTGGCCCGCGCCGCCCGTGCCGGCGTGCTCGTCAAGGGCGGTGCCCCGCTCGAGACACTCGGACGAGTAGAGGCGATAGCGTTCGACAAGACCGGCACCCTCACGTGGGGCGCACCACGAGTGACCTCGCTCGTTCCCGCCGATGACACGTCCGAATCGGAACTGATCCCGACACTCGTGTCGGTCGAATCTCTCAGCGACCACCCCCTCGCCGCCGCGATCGTCCGCGACCTTGCACCCCGCGTCCCCGAGACCGGGCGGCTGGTGGCCACCGACCTCTCGGCACTCACCGGCCGCGGCATCACCGCGACGATCGACGGAGAGCGGGTCGAAATCGGCAACCTGCGCATGTTCGACGAACAGCAGCTTGAACTGCCCTCCTCGCTGGCCAAGGCCTACGCCGAAGCCCGCGACTCTGGGCAGACGTTGATGATCGTGCGTCGTGGTGACCGCTTCCTGGGGGTCGTGGGAGTGATGGACGCCTCCCGCGCCGAATCCGCCCAGGTGCTCAACGCGCTCCGGGACACAGGGGTCGGCCATCTGGTCATGATCTCCGGCGACAATCAGCGGGTCGCCGACGCGGTAGGTCAGGAAGTCGGCGTCGACACGGCGATCGGAGAGCTCCTCCCCGAGGACAAGGTCACTCACATCACGAGCCTGGCCAAGACATACCGCCCGATCGCGATGATCGGCGACGGCGTCAACGACGCCCCCGCGATGGCCCGCGCTGACGTCGGCATTGCGATGGGTGCTGCCGGGTCGACGGTCGCGTTAGAGACCTGCGACATCGCGCTGATGAGCGACGACCTCGGACGCATCCCGTTCGCTGTCCGGCTGAGCCGGGCCGCCAGCCGGATCATCCGACAGAACCTCATCGCCAGCCTCGCCATCGTCGTTTTCCTCATCATCGCGACCTTCCTTGGGCTTAATATCGGCGCCGTCGTGCTCATCCATGAGGGATCCACCCTCATCGTCGTCGCGAACGCGCTTCGCCTGCTCAACTTCCAGAAGGGCCAGGAACACGCCGGCATCGACCACGAAGAAAAGCCCACGCACTGATGCTTCTCCCCGCGAGTCACCAGTGGGGCCCGTGGCGAGAACAGTCCGTCCGATCTGTCGGAGAACCGCTTACCCCCACTCAACCCCCGGGCTATCCAGAGGAACTCACTCATGGATTGTCCCGTCAGCGGCACCGTATGGGTCATATCAGACGGGACTGGAATCAACATCGACTTCCGGACACTCCTTCCGGCCTGTCAGACGATCGCCGGGAGTTTGGTTCCCTGGGGGAAGCTCGCCTAGTGTCCTGCGCCGTTAATTCGCTGCTGGATCATTGTAAAATTGGGTATGGCACACCGAGGACCGGCGTTAGCCCCACTGACCTTGACCGATGATGAACGCGACCAACTGCAACGCTGGGTCCGGCGACGCAAAACCACCCAGGACCTCGCGCTCCGCTCCCGGATCGTACTGGAATGCGCAACCGGGGCATCGAACTCGGAGGTCGCCCGTCGGTTGGGGATCTCATTGCCGACGGTGGGTAAATGGCGGGCCCGCTTCATCGACAAGCGCCTCGACGGACTGGTCGACGAGCCCCGGCCGGGTCGGCCCGCGACGATCGGTATCGACCGGGTCGAGCAGGTCATCATCGACACCCTGGAATCAACCCCTGCGAATGCGACCCATTGGTCGCGGGCGAGCATGGCCGAGAAATCCGGCCTGTCGAAGTCCACGGTCGGTCGGATCTGGAAGGCTTTCGGACTCAAGCCCCACCTGGAGGAGGGGTTCAAGCTTTCCAACGATCCCTTTTTCACCGAGAAAATTTATGACATCGTCGGGTTGTATCTGAACCCACCGGAGTCAGCGGTCGTGCTGTGTGTCGATGAGAAAAGCCAGGTACAAGCCCTACAGCGGTCCCAGCCGGCCTTTCCGATGATGCCGGGAACACCCGAGCGCCGCGCACACGACTATGTCCGCCACGGCACCACGAGTCTGTTCGCCGCACTCAACGTTGCCGATGGGACGGTGATCTCCCAGGTCCACCGCAAGCACCGCTCGGTGGAGTTCAGAAAATTCCTGGTCAAGATCGACAAAACCGTCCCCGAGGGCCTGGACGTGCACGTCATCTGCGACAACTACGCCACCCACAAACACCCGACGATCCAGACCTGGCTGGGCAAGCACCCCCGGTTCCACATGCACTTCACGCCCACCTACTCCTCCTGGATCAACCAGGTGGAGCGGGTGTTTGCCGAGGTGACCCGAGAGCTCCTTCAGCGCAGCGACCACCGAAGCGTGCAGGCACTGGAGAAAGACCTCCGCGACTGGGTGAGGGCGTGGAACGAGGACCCGAAGCCGTTCATATGGACTAAAACGGCCGAGGACATCCTCGACTCCATCGCCCGATCCTTACAACGAATTAACGGCGCAGGACACTAGTAGTGCTTTGTTAGGTGTCTCTGGGGCGGTGGCAGTAGGGACAGCGGTCGAGTAACCGGATGACGGCGGTCTGGAGTTCAGTGAGCACCGTGTAAAAAGTCAGGCCGCCGGTAGTGCTTTTGGGCCGGCGGCCAGTCGTTTCATGGTGATGAACAGGTGTGCTGCGGTGACGGGTGTGGTGTGGTGATGCCAGCCGAGCCAATGTCGACCCTCGAAGTGGTCGAGTCCCAGGCCGTGCTTGAGTTCGCGGTAGTCGTGTTCGATCCGCCACCGGATCTTTCCCAGGCGCACCAACTGCTCGATGGGGGTGGTCTCGGGCAGGGTCGACAACCAGTAATCGGTGGGTTCGTCTTCTCCGGCGGGCCATTCGACCAGCAGCCAACACTCTGGGGCGGTGCCGTGAACCGCTACGGCTTTGTTGCCGCCGTTAGATTGGGTGAGCCGCCGTCGCAGGTGACCCAGGAATTGTAGCTTCTCTGGCCCAGTAGGACTCCTCGTACTCCGCCGGCGGGACCATCCCCAGGGTGGAATGCAGCCGGTGGTGGTTGTGCCACTGCACCCACGCCATGGTCGCGAGTTCGACGTCGACGATCGACTCCAGGTTCTGTGCGGTGAAGATCCGGGAGCCGATGCACTCGGTCTTGTCCAGCCCGTTGCTCGACTCCATCAGCGCATTGTCGTAGGCATCACCCACACTCCCGATCGACGGGGTGATGCCCTGCAGGGCCAGGTTCTCAGTGAATTTCACCGCGGTGTGACTTGCTGCCCGCATCCGAGTGGTGCGTCAGCTCACCACGGACAACGGGACGCTGGGTGCGGTCACGCTCCCACAGCGCCGGGTACCGTGGGATACGCACCAGTTCGACTCCGCGGGAGGTCTGCGCGTGCCAGCCGACGATGCGCTGCGAGTACACGTCAACGATGAAGGCCACATAGACCCAGCCCGAACCGGTGCGGGCGTAGGTGAAATCGGCGACCCATACCCGGTTGGACGCCTCGGCGGTAAAGTTCCGGTTCAGCAGGTCAGGGGCACGGTCCCCGGACCCGGGAATCGTGGTCCGCACCGTGGTCCGGCGCCTGAAGATACCGTTCATCCCGGCCAGGCGCATCAACCGGCCGACGGTGCAATGCGCCCTCGCATGACCCTGCCGACGCAGGTGGGCGACCATCTTGCGCCGCCCGTACAGGGATTCCGGTGCGTCCCGAAGCTCGTAGAGGGCGTTGAGGATCTGCGCGTCCGTCATGGTCCGTGTGGCCGGTACTTTCTTCCAGTGGTGGTAGGTCCTCGCCGCGACCTGCACGCCCTGCTCACGCAGCACATGGCGGGCCGACTCGACAGCAAAGCCTTCTTTTTTCATCTGGTCGATGAAGGCGACGATCAACGGTTTCCGGGGTCGAGCTCCCCGGCGAAGAAAACCGTCTTGGGTTCAATCCGTCAACGCAACAGTGCTTCATACTGCTCAGCAGGGGTGCGGAATCCCAGAACCTTCCGGGGACGGTTGTTGAGCTTATCGGCCACCTGATCCAGGTCCGTCTGACTGAAGCCCTTCATCGATGTTTTCTTCGGGAAATACTGCCGCAGCAACCGGTTGGTATTTTCGTTTGTTCCGCGTTGCCAGGGTGAGTGAGGATCAGCGAAGCACACCGTCATCCCCGTGCCGGCGGTGACCTCCTTGTGGCCGGCCAGCTCCATTCCCCGGTCCCACGTCAACGAACGCTTCGCCTGATCCGGCAGCTGCCCCAGTTCCCGTATCAGACCAGCTGTCACCGACGCCGCATGTCTGGACTCGACGTGGACCACCCGTGTGAATCGGGTTGCCCGTTCGATCACCGTGGCGATCTGTGACTGCTGGGCGCCGATGACGAGATCTCCCTCCCAGTGGCCCACCTGGACGCGGGCTTCTGCCTCCTTCGGGCGCTTCGAGATCGACACTGCATCCTTGATCTGGGAGCGCCACTGCCCACTGGTGGTGTTGGAGCGTGCCTTCCTGATCGGCCGGCGGGAACGGAGATGTTTCTGCAGGTCTTTGGGCAGGACGCCTCTGGACTGGATGAACAGTGACTTGTAGATCGACTCGTGAGAGATCTGCATCCGAGAGGTGCACGCGTAGGTGATCTTGAGTCGTCCGGCGATCTGCTCCGGTGACCAGTCCTCGCGCAGACGCGCGGCCACGTATCCGCGTAGGACGGGGTTCTTGGCGAGTTTGCAGCGCTGGGGTCGACGCGCCTGTCGCCATGAGCGGTCATCGGCATCTATGGCACGGTAGGCCGTGCGTCCCCTGTTACGGGTTACTTCACGACTGATCGTCGACGCGCTGCGACCTGTCAGTCGTGCGATCGCGCGGTAGGATAATCCCACACTTAAGCCGCGGGATATTTCCTCGCGCTCGGCCAGGGTGAGAGTGCCTGGGTGGTGTTTCTGGGCCGGGAGATAGATCCCTCCCCGGGGCAGGAGAATGGAAAAGATTGATCCTGGTGGGGAACCGACGTCGCGTGATATATCGCTGATAGAGGAACCGGTTTTCCACAGGTCCCAGACTTTCTGGCGTTGATCTTGGGGTAAGCCGGGTCGTCCGATCTTGGCCATCTGATTCTTCCCTTCATGAGGTGGGCCGAGATGGTGTTGCACTCACGGGTTGAGTCTAAGGTGGCCTTCTTCAAAATCTCGTTGGCCTCTCACAGGCGTTTGTTCTCCTTGCGCAGGCGGGTCATTTCCTCGTTTTCCTCGGTGCTCACACCGGGGACGTGGCCGGCGTCGACCTCGGCCTGGCGGACCCAGTTGCGCAGGGTTTCGCGCGAGACACCGAGCTCGTCCCCGACGGCGGTGCAGGTGACGGTCAGCGATCGGTAGTCCTCACGATGCTGCTGGACCATCCGGACGGCCCGTGCCTTGAACTTAAGGGTTGTAGGACTTCTTCATGGTGGTGATACTTCATCCTCGTCAGCGGCGGCGCCTTCGGCCTCTAATAAGCCCATCCCGAGCGCCCGGGTGGCCTATCCAGGTGTTGCCATCGGCGTCGACTGAACCGCCATTCGAAGCCGCGGAAAAACCGCCAAACGAAGCTGCAAGTCACAGGGAGAATCCGCGATGTCCGCCTGTCTCATTAGGGTATACCGCAATGAAACAGCGAGGTTATTCATGTTCTACATGAAGGTAGGGCTACCTAATGGAAATGGCCTCCCAGTCCGCAGCATTAAGCCAATCACGCCCCCCTTCCCAGTCAGTATAGGAATCTGAGTCACACAGCAGGTCCATAAACACTGATGGATTATTTTTAAATCGGGCGCCCCAGGGTTTTATACCGACCTTAGAGAAAGTAGTAAGTACACCGTGGCGAGCGCGAGAAATCATTACTGACAGCACTCTAGATTCTTCAACAATGGCTCGTTCTGTTTTTGCTTGAAACGACGGTATAGAGCCCTGCTCAAGTCCCATAACAATCACCCAATCAAATTGTTGACCCTTGCCCGCATGTCCTGTCACTAGGTGAAGTCCTGGAGCCGAAAGTAGCGTCTCATTCTCATCGGCTTTGATGCGTTGATTGATCTCTGACTTCGAAATTCCTTCGCTAGCGAGATCGTAAATCCAGGCGCATCCTTGCACCAAGCCTTCATATGTTGATGGATCTTGGAGCTCTAATGGGTCGACAAACTCCAATAGATGCTGCTGAGCATCAGCGCCTCCCAACTGCGCTGGATTTGCTTTGCGGAGAGCTGAACGGAGAAGAGGCGCGATGTGTGAATCGAATATTGGGTCGTCCCAGCGATACCAAGAGAATGGAGCCCCCCTGGTAAGCAGCTCGTCAAGGTTTTCTCGTCGCTTCTTTGTACGCGTCAGCACTCCGATGCGCTGTTCTTTTCCTCGAGACAAGATCCCCGCAGCGAATCTTACGATGCCGTCTGCTTCATCCTTTTCAGACTCGAAAACCTGATGGGAAGCGAAACCACCTCCGGGCCAGGACTCTGGAGATGAACACTTCAGCTCTACACCGCCGGTACGGGGGCGTAGGGAGTTGACAAGTTCGAGAACAGCAGGTGATGACCGGTGTGACTCTGTAAACGTAATTTCGTCAATCCCCTCAGATCTTGCGGCTGCCAGCACTTGTTCAGGTTTCGCACCAGTGAAGCCATAGATACCTTGAGCGAGGTCACCTGCATAAGTGATGCGGCCCCTGCCAATACGTTGAAGGATGCTTAACTGTTGAAGGGTGAGGTCCTGGAATTCGTCAATGACGATGCAGGAAAAATGTTCCTGGTAGAGTGCAGCAATCTGCTCATTACGGAGGATAAGGTCTGCTAATCGGGGGAGATCATCATAAGTAAGCTGCTTACTGTCTTGGCGCTCGCGTTCGATTTCAATGGCGTCCTGGTCTTGGATAAGCCTGAGGTAATCTAGGACTTCATCGTCGGTACGGGTTTCAAGCTTTGCCTGCTGCAGATGGCTACTGATGAGGGTTTTCTGGTGATAGTCCAGACCCCGCTCTCGGAACTTGGAGGCGATCCAGTCCGAGTCCGGTAGCTTCCACGATGAATCGAGGCCTATCACTTGGCCGTGAGCAGCTATAATTCGGGCGGATAGTCCATGCAGGTTGTGCAATGTTATATAACGAGTGATTTCTTGTGGTGTGAGATAGGTTCGCAATCTCTCACCGATATTCTCCTTGGCCCTGTTAGTGAAGGTCACTAGTAGAATTTTTCGCGGAGGCGTAACAACACGTCGATCAATCATTCCGCGTACTCGAAGCGCTAAAGCCTCTGTTTTCCCGCAGCCTGCCGGGGCAGTGATAATCAAGCCCAAGGGTTCATAATCTCGGATCTGCTCCTGAGGGATAGTCGGTTTCAATGCCTATTCCCCCTGCTCCACCTTGTTGAGAAGGGTGGAAATTGAGCCAATGCAGGCAGCTTCTTCCTGAGTAAGAGTCTGGGCGACGATCAGTGAGGCTTGAACCTTGTTCTTATTTTTCCTGCAGAAAGCAGCTACGTCCTCGTCGGTCCGTTCCCCATTACGTCCTGAAGCTTCACAGGTCCGGAGTTGGTTCCTGGTGAATTCATTAGAATTTTCTAACCGCTTCCAGAGTTCTTTTCCGCCAATGGCGGACGTATATTCTCCTTCAAGATCTGGGTCGGAGATAACCACATTATGACGTGCAAGGTCGGCATTCTGGACCCCCAGTTTCTCAGCCGTTTTTACCTTGGCGTCCTCATCAATCAGCATCAGGAGCGGGATGTCAAAACCATCCGGCCCGAACACTTTCCGAGCGTTTGGAATTTCATTCCCGCCATCCGTCTCGACAACTGAGACGCCCAACCGGTCGGGATCTTTGTCTAGGAGCTCGGCCACTCGCTGAAGCACAATTCGGTCGGATACCCCTTCAACTAGGATAACCAGATTGGAAGTAAGCGGTTCCAGTTTGTTTCTCACCCACCAGTGGGCTGCTAATTTCGAATTGCCGTCGAGAAAAGTTTCCTTGGGCTGTTTGACAATACCGCCCCTACTGACGACAACAATGTCCTCTGGGGGGAAAGCACCGACGATGTCGGGCGAATGAGTGGCGATAATTTTCTGGTTCTGAGCCCCTCGGAGCAAACGTGCAAGACTGCGCTGGCTCGTGGGGTGCAAATGGATTTCGGGCTCATCAATCGAAACCATGTTTGCGGCTGATGAGACAAGGTCATACATTGCGATTGCGAAAAGCGCACGCGCACCGTCCGATTGCTCCTGCACCCCGCGACTTGTTCCGTCCCGAGTGATTTGAAGCCTGACATCGGCCAATAAATCATCCTCGGCGGTACTGCCACTAACGAACTGCAACTCTTCGGTATTAATCTCCTGGGGCACTGCTTGTGAAAGCTGAGCTGCCAGTTTTTCTCTGAGTTTTAACAGAACCTTCGATTCAGAGAGCCGATATTGGAAGCCCTCGGCCACTTCTTTAAAAAGCTTCTCCTCATCCCCGAGCTCGATGGCGTCAAGAATATCGTCCAGGGAGCTGTTCCGATCATTACGGAAGTCACGGGCGCCGGTGTGTGCAGCTCCCACCATTTTCCATCCCAGCATTTCTAACTGAACTCGACTGAGTTGTCTTTGCGCTCCACCATTCGGCGCAAAGCGGCTGATCTGCAAAGTCTCACCTTCATCAAGCTGAGCCTCTAGGCGAATAGTGAGGATGTTGGGCTTATGTTCGTTTCCGATTTGGATTTCATCGGGAAATGCGGCCTGTTCATCTAGTGAGAAATCTGCTAGGTCGACTTCAATCACGAAAGGTTTATTCGGGTCAGCAAAATCATCCTTTGTGATCCGAGAGTAAAGTGCCGCCGTTGAAGAGCCAAGAATAAGATTTAAGCACCGGAGCAGTGATGATTTACCAACATCGTTTGCTCCGACCAGTACAAGATGAGTTCTCACCTGGAGCTCCAGATCGGCAAGGCGACTGTGGTTCTTCAGACGAATAGCTATGAGCTTCAACGTTCCTCCTTAAGTACGAGGAGGATTTTTCCTCGCCACTATCAGCATATTGCTTAACACCAGCAAGTAAGTGCTAGAAGTTGTCCCCGCTTTCCTCTATGGAGGAGCCACACCATAACCGGGCGGGATCCTCCGTGCTTTGAGATATATCTCAAAGCATGTATAAGCAATCATAAATTTCCGGCAGTAGACAAACAAAAAACAGTTGGATATTATCAGGTAAAGAAACATACCTACTAAATGGAACATGGTGATTTGTCTATGGAACTCATGACCGAGACGGACCTAGCGGAAGCAATGGGAGTCGCCGCCAACGGACTGGGCCGCATGATCGAAGAGGGAACCATACCGGCCCCTGACTTCAGCCGGCGGGGAAAAAACCTATGGGCCACAGCAGCTGTCGAATCCTGGTTCCGGACAATTCAGCTCTCCCAAGCGGCCTATGCACCCATCAACGCCACCACCGGATTCCAGGAGTTCGATTCACTGGGGTGTTATGTCTGCCCCGCAGGATCCTCCGGGCACATCGGAAACCGACGACCGTCGCAGATGGTTCTGTGGCGGTCTGGACAGAAGAAGGATGACCAGGACAGAACCGTCGCCGAGGTCTACGATGTCACCACGATCCAGACCACCGCCGGAGTGGTGGGAGAATCCATCATCACCCCATATGGACTGTCTGCCGAGGAAATCGACCTGCTCCCCTGGGAAGACATCCGACCCTGCGTCGAGGGCGACATCACGGTCTTTCAACTCGATTTGTCCAGCCGCCGCGAACTCAAAATGGCCCGCGGTTTCCAACGCGGCGGCACGCTGCGCGCCGAAAGCCTGAACGAAGCCCTCTCCTTCCCCGAAGGACCGTGGATCTTTCGCGGAGGCGCCGCTGTCTCCATGGGATAAAACCCCTAACCCGCGACACCCCTAACCCTTGAAAAACTAGTTATCTCTGAAAAGGACCACATCGTGAGCACTCCTCTGGCTACAACACCCGCCCCCACGCTCCTCTTTACTCCTTATCACCTCCTGGCAATGGCTGACATCATCGGACTTCACATCACCGAAGTCCCCAAGGGCAAAACCGCAAATCTCTATGTGTGGTGCAGGCCCGATGGTGGAATCATCTACATCGGAAAATCTGACACACCCTCCCGGGTGGCAAATGAGATCCGCTGGGTCGACAATGCCCGATCGCAGATATCTGACCACACCTTTGCAGCTTTCTGCACCGTGATGATCAGACAGCAGGCTGCTCCGATCGCGTTGTACTACGATGCCGAAAAATCTAATCTCAATAAGGCCAAGGATTTGTCTACAAGAGAAGAGTGGGACGGGGACATGGTCGACCAATTACTGGCGTACCAGGGTCAGTTGACTGTCAGCGAGGTTGAAAAGATCCTCATCCGCATGCCACTGGCTACGGGTAATTTCACGGCGAACTCTACAGACACAGGGCTGTGGGGCAACAGGCTCAGCCGCTTCTGGGACCACTTGGCGCAACTCGCCGCGATTGAAGCCGGCTACCGTGATTTCTAAAAAGCAGGTAACGCTCCGACCTCAACAGAAATAACCGGAGTTATGATCGACGGTGCTGTTGCAAAGTTAGGCCAGGGTCGAAGAGCCCCGCCTCGGGACATCAGTTGTACTTGCTCCGGGGCGCTTAAGCAGTCTCGAATGCCCGACTAACGATGACCGCATCCGGATTCGGTTGCCCGTGAGGGCAAACATCGTGCCCTGCCCTTTCCGCAATGAGTGCATCGCTTCCATCCCTTTCAACGTCCGATATGCAGACGTCGAAGTTCTTAAATGCACCCTTCGGCCCGAGGATCCGTTTCAACCGCCCGTGATCACCTTCCAGCACGTTGTTGAGGTATTTCACCTGACGGTGCTCCACCGTCTGAGGGCAGATACCTTCCTCCTTGAGCTCGGAGATCGCTTTGGACAGGGAGGGTGCTTTATCTGTGTTAATCACCCGCGGGAACCCGGCTGACGCATTGGATCTGAGGGCCTTGGCCAGGAAACGCTTCGCCGCAGCCACATTACGCTTCGTGGAGAGGTAAAAATCCAGGGTATGTCCACCAGCGGTGATCGCCCGATAGAGGTAGCACCACCTGCCGCCGACTCGGATGTAGGTCTCATCCACCCGCCAGGAACTGGCCTGCCAGTCAGGAACTTGCCGGTACCACCGGGTTTGCCTATCAAGTTCAGGGCCGTATTTCTGGACCCAGCGGTAGATGGTGGTGTGATCAACTGGCACACCACGGCTTAAGTCATCATCTCTTCGAGGTCGCGATAGCTCACCCCGTAGCGGCAGTACCACCGCACCGCCCACAGGATGATGTCACGGGGGAAATGACGACCGGAGAAAATCCCCATGGTTGTGATTATTTCACGCAGGGCTTCCTACTACCCCAACTTTGCAACAGCACCCTCTTATGATGGAGGGTTTTGTTTCAGTGCTTGTGTTGAGAGAGTTCTACTTTCGATAGTTCAGAAACGGTTTCCAAGCAATATATGCGCCAGATACGATAATGAGAAGATTGGATACTATTCCCAGCACGGAGTGTTCGCCTAGAAGGAGTCGCAGAGCTAGAAGTAATGCTCCTGTTATTGTAAGGAATATTCCAAATTTGAATAGACCTCGACTGTAGGTATTTGTTTCTCCTGATTTGGATTCTTCGTTTATGTATTTTTCTTTACTCATAGCACCCAAAAACTACTCCTCCAGCCGAAATAACGTAACTGGCACCTGCGAACCCGAAAGCGGCTGCAGTACCGGCTGTGGCTACAATGACTGCTCCTGTTGCTAGGGCCATGCCTGCAATAGTAAGCCAACATGAGATATCTTGCATGCTAACGAAAGTTGTCATGGCAGGTGGCCCAATATCATTCAGGGTATCTGTCCACGTCATAAATACGGTGTTATTTTCTATTTCGTACTCGTAGCTTTTACTTGCACCGAACTGGGACTGGCCGTTCTTTTCCAGTGTGTATAGATTCATGCCAGTGTCTGTGACTACTGAAACGGAACCGTCGGGATTCATTCTGAATACCCCGTCGGTGGTAGTTATTTCGCTCGTGTTTGAATTCACTGTCTTGATATCAAGATTTGCGACACTAGTATCAGCATCGCTATTGGTAGAGACTTCACTGTTTCCATTTGCAGCAGAGGCTGGAAGCGGCGCTGTGTGTTGGACTCCAATGATGCAAAGCACGGTTATCATCGCTGTGATGATTCCTTGAGCGTGTTTTCTTTTTAAGGTTTCCATAGGGATTCCTACCTTTTCGGTATTTTGATTTTACGAGGTAAGGCGTTCTGAAGAAGTGTTGTTTATCCTGGGTGGGAAAGTGTAAGAAAAGGTGCTGTTGCAAAGTTAGGCCAGGGTCGAAGAGCCCCGCCTCGGGACATCAGTTGTACTTGCTCCGGGGCGCTTAAGCAGTCTCGAATGCCCGGTTGACGATGGCCGCGTCCGGATTCGGCTGTCCGTGAGGGCAAACATCGTGCCCTGCCCTTTTCGCAATGAGTGCATCGCCTCCATCCCTTTCAACGTCCGATATGCAGACGTCGAAGTTCTTAAATGCACCCTTCAGTCCGAGGATTCGTTTCAACCACCCGTGATCACCTTCCAGCACGTTGTTGAGGTATTTCACCTGACGGTGCTCCACCGTCTGAGGGCAGATACCTTCCTCCTTGAGCTCGATGATCGCTTTGGACAGGGAGGGTGCTTTATCTGTGTTAATCACCCGCGGGAACCCGGCTGACGTGTTCGACCTCAGAGTCTTCGCCAGGAAACGCTTCGCTGCCGCTACGTTGCGTTTTGGTGAGAGGTAGAAGTCTAAGGTCTGTCCACCGGCGGTGATAGCCAGATCAGAGGTAGCACCACTTTCCCCCGACTCGGATGTAGGTCTCATCTACCCGCCAGGAACTGGCCTGCCAGTCAGGTACCTGCCGGTACCACCGGGTTTGCTTATCAAGTTCAGGAGCATATTTCTGGACCCATCGGTAGATGGTGGTGTGATCAACTGGCACACCACGGCTTAAGTCATCATCTCTTCGAGGTCGCGATAGCTCACCCCGTAGCGGCAGTACCACCGCACCGCCCACAGGATGATGTCACGGGGGAAATGACGACCGGAGAAGATGCCCATGGTTGTGATTATTTCACGTCGGGCTTCCTACTACCCCAACTTTGCAACAGCACCGCGTATAACATGGCTGCATAACAAAGTCCTTGTCATTACACATGGAAATTACAAAGATTGGTGCATTTTTCAAATGAGCGCTCTCGAAACAGAACTGGAAACGGCACGCAGAACCATTCATACAGATGGTTATCCAATGAGTATCGGGGAACTCACTAATCTCTACCGGGATGGTGAACTTATAATCCGCCCTCAATTCCAGCGCCTATTCCGCTGGGATGATGCTCAGAAGGCACGGTTAATCGAAAGCATCCTTATCGGGATTCCCCTTCCGTCGATTTTTGTAGCTCAGGATGCAGGCGGTAGGTGGGAGCTTGTGGATGGTTTGCAGAGAGTGAGTACCCTTCTGCAGCTCCAAGGACTGCTCAACGTTGAAGAATTCCCTCCGCTCGTATTGACAGGGACGAAATATTTGCCATCTCTGGACGGCACTGTTTGGGATTCGGATGGTCAGCCTTCTTTAACTTCTGCGCAGAGGCTTGACATCAAACGCTCGAAAATGGATGTCAAAATTGTGCAGCGAGGATCCGATCCCAAGACAAAGTTTGATCTTTTCCAGCGCCTAAACTCTTTTGGTTCTAAGCTCTCGAATCAAGAGATACGAAACGCCCAGCTGGTAGGAGTCTCTCCTGATTTCGTCGAGTGGTTGGGGGAACTTGCCCACCACGATTCATTTGTTACTCTGTTGCGATTGCCTGAGAATGATAAATCTAAGAAGTACGACGAGGAACTTGTACTCCGTTTCCTTTTCCTATATTCGAAGTCAGATGAAGAGATTGGCAAGATCCGTAACTTCCAAGATGAGCTAGAAGAATTTGCAGTCGACTTTGCGTTGTCTTTTCCTTATGGAGACAAAACACTAGTTGGACAGATTTTTAAGAAAACATTCGACCAACTTCTGGCCGCTGATGAAGATATCCTTCGGCGTTGGGATCCTGAAAAGAAAAAATTCGCTGGTGGATTCCTGAATACGTCTTTCGAAGCAATCGCTATTAGCCTCGCAAATCTGATCAAGGAAGGCGTACCTACTCAGACCGATTTACGGCAAGCTGTGATCGAATTTTGGAACCGACCGGAAATGACCAAGAAGTTCGCCACTGGGAAATCCACAGAAGCTCGTATACGGCTTATGGTGCCCATGGGGCGCGAGATTCTCAGGGCATAATGCCAAAAATCTATACCGTCGAGGAATTAGACGACAAGATTTCTAACGAGACAGGTTGGCGGAAGAAGGAGCTCACCACGTCTCTGAAGCTAGTGCAGCAATCCGCGAATGCCCAAAATATCAATTTGCGGTCGGGAATTCTTCTCCTCTATGCACATTGGGAAGGTTGGGTTAAGCAAATCGCTCAGCTCTACATTCGGTATGTCAATACGCAGAGCCCGACCTATGAAAAACTCAGTGCGGCCTTCCTCGGTAATGCGCTTAAAACAAGAATTTCTTTGATCGAACAGGCATCCACGCCAGGTGTTCATAATGAGTTCGCTTCATTCCTGCGGGAAGGTCTTGCTCAAAAGGCCTTTCTCTCCGAGGATCTTGTTCAAACTCAGAGCAATCTCTCTTCGAAAGTCTTTCTCGACGTGGTGGAACGCTTGGGTTTACCTCAACGTCCCGAATATTCAACTCGGGCCAACTTGATCGATGAAAAGCTTGTTGATCGGCGGAATACAATCGCGCATGGAAAGTTTCTAGCTCTTGAGGTTGGGGATTTCCTACCACTTCAGAAGGACGTCTTAGATCTCCTTGAGATCTTCACCGATGATGTGCGGAATGCTGCTTCCACCAGGGCGTACCTGGCGGATCCTGGGTGGCCCGTATCTCGTTGATTTAAGGCCTGTTACGAAAGTCGTCACTCACTCTTGAGCACGGCAGTTTTCCTCTTCTTCAGCCCCAGGATTCAGCGGTCGTTGCAACCAGCACCAGTTTCATTACTGCGAAAAGCGACATTAGTTACAGTCCCACTTCCATATACCCATATGGATATATGAATATATAGGCTCATGGGCATATGTCCATGAGCCTATATCCTAGGCTGTGGGGCGGCGCAAGAGAGTCCCCATCTAGCAGCATGGCTCCCATCAAATGTGGGGGCTTTTTTGCTGATCTTGCGGCTAATGATTGGGAGCTTGATTCCAAACATGGCTCGCAACATAGCTCCGGTTGCGGTAGCGTCACCAATTGCTGCGTGTGCCTGTTGATTCTTTAGCCCGTAGTGCTTGAGCAAAGCAGGAAGATTATGAGGACCTTGGGGCAGCACCTGCCTAGCAAGATCAATGGAATCCACGAACGCGAAGAATACGTCTGTGCTGTCTTTGCCGTTGGGGTCAATGCGGTTAACTTCTGCTTCGAGCATTTTTGCATCAAAGGGCGCGTTGTGGGCAATGAGTACTTGGCCATGAATGAAGCGCGCAAACTCGGTGTAAATTTCAGCAAACCGTGGGGCAGTAGCAACATCGCCATTGGTAATGCCGTGGATTTTAGCGTTGGTGATCTTTTTGCCGTCCGGATTAAGGAGGGTGTGCCAGCGGTCTACTTCGCGGAATTGATTGTCGAATCGAACAGCCGCAAGTTCAATGATGCGATCGTAGCGTTTGTTGAGACCGGTGGTTTCCGTGTCGATCACGGCGAAGACTGGTGCGCCAGCTTCGCCTTCGGGAATGAGGTTTCTGACAAGGTTTTTTATAGACGGCATACATTTCAGTGTAAAGCGTAAGTGGGACATGGGCATTTTCTTTTCCACGAATACGTGCCCACTACCAATAAATGTTCATATGGCTATATGGTTGTATAGTCATACACTTTAGCTGGTAAAACAGATAATCATTAGCAATATAGTGGACACTATACCCACTATGGCCATATACCTATATGGGCATTGCATGATATGCTAATTTTCATGGCGCACATCATCTCCATCATCCAAACCAAGGGTGGAACGGGAAAGACAACGACAACAATGATGCTGGGATTTGCTCTATCAAGTCTTGGCGACCGCGTTCTTGTTCTTGACGCGGATAAACAACGATCTGCCAGTGATTGGGCTGCGGCAGTGGAAAAAGATATGCCATTTCCCACCATATCCACTCCCACGGATCGCACATTAAAAACTACGGTTAACCGCTCCAATAATGATGACTACGACTTCATACTTATCGATACACCTCCGGGAAGTAACAGCATCGTTGAATCGGCTTCCACTTGTGCAGATCTCGTTCTCATTCCTTCCGGCGTCTCTCCCTTGGACATGGAGCGAACTCAAGCAACTCTTGATTCTTTTGAGGGGACAGAAACTCCCATTGCCGTTGTCTTAGTCAATGTAGATAAGCGTGAAAAGTTACTAACCAAAGCTCAAGCAAGTCTGACGGCCCATACGCGCGCAGCTCTTGCCGATACGATCATCCCCACCCGAAGCGCAACACGCCGCGTAGGCTACACCATTCCCAACATTACAACGAAGCCCCTCCAGGAATGGTTAGACCTTGCCAAAGAACTCAAAGAAGCATTTTAGGAGAATTAATGCCCATCGGTAGTGCCACTGAAAAAGCAAATCAAGCTGCAACCTCCTCCACGCAAAAATCCGCTAAAAAAGCCCTCACGGACGCTAACACCTCGACTTCTACTCAGTCTAAGAAAGTGGCTCCGCTTGCAGGTTTTGAGCAGCGCGCCGCCACACTGCGGTTGTACGTGAAGAATAAAGAGCTGCTCAAGGACGCTAAATTGGCTGCATTGGAAGACGATACAAGCTTGTCCCAACTCTGGGAGGAGTGGGCAATAGAATGGCTGAAAAATAGATAGTTATATAGACATATGTTCATATGAACATATGTCTATATGGCCACATATTCATAAAATGGTATTCTAACTACACATAGAGAAGGTCGGGCGCTGCGCCAACAGCCCCGACCACGACCCCACCCATTTGACGACTACTAAGACGATCCAGAAGTGAGGATTTATGTCCAATTATACCCCCAGAAATCAGCCTGGCCACAACCACGGAGAAACATCTGCGGAGGCTGAACTTCAAGCACGACTCGCTGAGATTGAAGCAGGATTTCTAGACCCTTATACCTTTACTTCTCGCACTCTTATTCAGGCGACTTTTCCACACAGTAAGCGGGAAGAACGAGAAGTAGTTCTCGCCAACGGCAATGTGATTGTGACAATGTATTCATCCAAGGGATTGCCTTATGGCGTTTATCCCCGGTTGATCATGTGCTGGCTGACCCGTGAAGCTATTCGACGTCGAGACCTGCCCATGAATGAAGCACGCGTTATCCCGCTGGGTTCTTCCTTGTCTCAGTTCATGCGAGAAGTAGGAATTGGTGCAGCCTCTGGAGGCAAAGAAGGAAACATTCATCGACTCCACCACCAACTCACGGCGTTGTTTTCCACCTTCATTACTGTCACCACCAATGACACAACTGATGTAGAGGATATGCCACGGTCATTTCAGCGAATCGACAACACTGTCGTCGCTGATTCCTCAAAGTTGTGGTGGGACCCCAAACACCCTGATCAACTTGGGTTACAAGATTCATCAGTGACCCTGAGTGAAAACTTCTACCGGGATCTCGTTTCCGCTGCTGTCCCGTTGAATGTGTCCATGTTGCGGCAAATCCGTCGGTCACCACTAGCCATTGATCTTTATTGTTGGTTAACTTACCGCCTGAGTTATCACAGGGGAGTGACCGTGGTGGCATGGGAGCAGCTACGTGCCCAATTTGGAGCCGGATACCCAGATACAACCAGAGGCCGTCGAAATTGGAAGATAAAAGTGACAGCTGCTCTAAGGAAAGTGATGGATGCTTGGCCGGAAGCGTCTGTCTCAGTTGTAGACAACGGACTGATGTTAAAACCGGGTGCTCCTTCTGTGGCAAAAAATCAACAACGCGAGTTGAAGAAGTGCGACACCACTGAGGACAATCCTTTCTAGGATTGTTTTCTCGCAATCGCCCGTGGGGGAGTGATCTTCACGGGCTTTTTCATTTCTGAATGTACGCATGTTCGGTAGCGCTTTCACGCATGTTCGGTAGCGCTTTCACGCATGTTCGGTAGCGCTTTCACGCATGTTCGGTAGCGCTTTCACGCATGTTCGGTAGCGCTTTCACGCATGTTCGGTAGCGCTTTCACGCATGTTCGGTAGCGCTTTCACGCATGTTCGGTAGCGCATACTATGTCATATCTCCAGGTGGGGGCATGTTTTCGTGCGTTCCCCTGTAGGCCCTTTAGGGCCTCTACCACCTCTACCTCAACCTCTACGCACACTTGTCACACCACACTGAATCTAGGAAGAGGTACGGGTGATGATGATGTCGAGGTAGTCACAACCGAAGACAGCAGCAGCGAGGTCGGCCAGCATTCTGTCGTCAGGACTGTGTGGAAGTCTGCTAATGAGCTGGGCGGCGAGCTCTGTAGGCGTTTCTGCAATGAAAATATCGGAGTCGCAGTCAAGAATGATCGTCATAACACCCAAGTTTTCCTGATTTTTTCAAGGGCTGCTCAACTTTTTTACCACCTCCAACGCGTTCTTACCGTGAAACACCTAGCGTGCTAGCACGCTAGGTGTTAGGATATAAATATATAGTTAAATATTTGAGTTCAGGAGTGAGATGACCGCACACGAAATTTATGTTGTTCAACTCAATACCCGCATTGCCCACCCATACAAAAAACTACTCGCAGAACAATCGCATGCCACGGGAAAAACGATCCGAGCACTTATTGAAGAAGCGCTCGCCGCCCACTATGGGCTACCTGAGGAACTGCAAGACAATGAGGATGCACCATGAACGCAGACATGCTTGACCCTATCTTTCAAGGCGGTTTAATCATTGCCGGCCTCATTGGTTTGTGGCGCGGTCGCGGGGTAGGGTCCAAAATTCGAATTGGTCTTGCCTGGGCATTTTTATGGGTGATCATCTACTGGCCATTGATGTTTATGGGTGGCCTCTACGGCGGTATGGCAGAAAAATACGACAATCTTGTCAGCAATGAACCTGCCCCTATTAACACCTGGCCGACCGACATGCCTGCAGATGAGGGCATTGTTGGCTACTCCGACTTGTCCAACGGAGAAGGTGCTTTCATTCCCTAAACAAAATAAGTACCTGCTATATATCCACTAGCATTGATCGAAATAATCATACGACCACAAGCTAAGGGTGTGGGCATATGGCACGACGACGTAAAAATGCAATATCAGAAAATCAATTAAACCTTTTTGATCTTTTAGGAGACGTCGATGATTCTGGAATCGGACGTAACGAGCACATACAAGGCGTACAAGCCACAAGCGCCTCAGGAGGAGATAACAGCACTGTTCGAGGAAATTCGGGAGGTCGAACTACACCGGAGGTCGTACTGGGAGGAAGAACTGAAGAAAGCCTGGATGAAGGCCAATCGGGGGGAGCAGCCGGGCTTTCTGGAGACCTTGGCGATTCTGGACCAGGCGGCTCAACACGCGGAGATGCAGGTTCGAGGCGAGTATCTAGAGCCTCTGACACAGCAGATCGTGCAGCAACAGCTGGAGAACGAGGAAGCCGAGGAGACAGCCAAGACGGAGAGGTCTCATCAGGAGGCGTTGGCCGATCCGGATCTGTGGTGGCAGGAACCGTGGAGGATTCAGCCCAGCGACGACGCGAAGGATCTGGCCGAATGGCTGTGGCCGGAGTCGACCACGACATTCGCGATACTCGCGGACAATCTCTTGACTCTGAGACAACTTCACGATCTTCCTCTTCCATGGCAGTTCCTGGACGGGATCGTAGATACCAGCGACCCGTTGTATCAGGAGCTGACGACGCAGATCGCGGCAGCGGAGATTCGCAGCAACAACCTCAAGGCACAGCGCCAGGAGAACATCAGCAGGTATCGCCAGCAGCAGAATCAGCAGTAAGTAGAAATACTCGGGAAAGAATTCACCGTAACCTCGCTGTTCTTGACACTCTCCACGAGATTGGCGACAGTACCGACGCCACCAACGGACAACGTGACATTCTCAACCAGTGGCAGTCCTGGGGTGCCTTGGCAGAAGTCTTTGACAGTCGCAGCGATACCTTTGCCACAGAACGCGACCGCCTCCGCGACTTGCTCAGCAGCGACGAATACGCCGCTGCGCGTCGTACTATTACGACTGCATTTTTCACGAATGACGACATCACCACAGCAATGTGGGGTGTGCTCGAAGATGCAGGCCTATCTGCTGGCACAGTGCTAGAACCAGGCTGCGGCAAAGGCGATTTCATTCGCCACACCCCAGCAAATAATCACACAGTCGGCGTGGAGCTTGATCCTACGACCGCGCGGATTGCCTCACTTCTTCACCCCTCAGCACAGATTCGGGCGGAAAGCTTCACCGACACATCCATTGCAGATGACACATTCACAGCTGCCATCGGCAACGTCCCCTTTGGTCAAAGTGTGCCGTGGGATAAGGTTCATAACACCCAAGGGTTATCACTGCATAACTACATGATTTCAAAGTCAATTGACTTAACGAAACCAGGTGGATATGTCGCTGTTGTCACCTCCACTTTTACCGCAGATAGCACGGGCAAAAATGGCTTCGGGCCACGAGAAGCACTCACTGACCGTGCCGATTTCATCACTGGTGTGCGCTTACCCTCCGGAAAAAACGGTGCTTTTGCTGATTATGCTGGCACCGAAGCGGGCACTGATATTCTCATCTTCCGTGTCCGTGACCAAGGCCAACAGCCTACAGAGCGCACTGATCGGTTCCTAGAAACTACCTCCATCACCATTGACGATAAAGACATTGTCATTAATGGGTTCTTTGCCGATCACCCAGACCATATTCTCGGCCGAGCACATATCACCAGTGCTCGCTTTGGCCAGCAATTACGTGTTGACCGCGACGACAGCCAGCCTTTGGGTGAGCTAATTCGTCAGCGTTTAAGCACAGATATTATCGAGGCGAAAAACGCAGGTTATGGGCTTACAGCCGATACGAATGTAGCTGAGGCAGTAAACGTGTCAGGCTTGGTTGATACTGCTGCCGCAGAATCACACGGTGTTTTAGGCACCGTGCGCTATGAGCACACTGATGATGGATTGCGCTTTGAGCAGCTTCGTACTGATAGCGAACAGGGCACACAGTGGGTCGAGGTGGCACCAGCGAAGAAATATGCCCAGGAATGGGCAGATATTATTGATCTTCGTGACACCACCACAGCGTTATTTACTGCGTGCCGCGATAATGCCACAGACGATATTGCAGCACTTCGTGCGCGGTTAAATGAGCAATACGACGCTTATATTGAGACCTATGGTGCGCTCAATAGGGGAGAGCTAAAGAAACCACGTGTTCCAAGCGCTGCCCAGATTGAGAAAAAGTTTGCACAGCTAGAAACTGCGTGGCGTAAAGATAATGCCGTTTTTGACCGTCCTTTTGAAGGCGATCTACCCAGCACTGTGAAAGATGATCTGCTTGATCAAGCACGCCAACCCCAAGGCAGTGTCCAAACAATCCGTCGGCATTTAGCCGGTGCATTGGCAGAAGATCCTTTCCTTACGCCGCTGCGATCTATTGAGGATTACAACGAGGACACTCAAGTAGCGACAAAGGGGCCGTTGTTCTCCCGTAACCCGATTCGCACAGTCGTTGATCCTGACACTGCAGAATCAGTCAGTGATGCTGTCACCCTGATTCATCACTCAGATCAAGCCATAACACTTGAATCGCTTACCCAGCTGCTGCCTGATCACAGTGAAGAAGATGTCGAACGTGAACTCAATGAGCAGCAATTAGCATTCCGCGATCCAGCTCAACCTGATTTGTGGATTCCTGCTCCCACGTACCTTTCTGGTGCTGTGCGCACCAAGCTTAGGCAGGCACAACAAGCACGCGAACATGACAATCGTTTCAGCGTCAATGAACGTGCATTGCAGCAGGTACAGCCCGCCCCGATCACTGAGGGCATCACGATGAATATCGGTGCAACATGGATTCCAGAGGACATCTATGTTGATTTTATTGCCGATACCCTGCACATTCCTGAGCACAAACGCTATGGCATCAAAGTGGCGCACGCCGCCGACTCCTGGCATGTCACCGTCCCTAAATGGTGGACTGGTCAAGATGAAGCCAACCTAAAACATGGTGTGGCAGCAGCTAATGCCGATGGTCAATATAACTTTAAGACCACGGATAATAGGCTGAAAAACCTTTCCCACTGCGGTGTTGCCCACCGTGGGTATAGTTCTGTGGTTTATACCGGGGCGCAAGCTATTACTGACGCGATGAACTCACAGGCTCCAAGGCTTAATTATTCGCAAGAAGCCCGCGAAAAATTAGGACTGCCAGGTAAAACGTCAGCGATTAATGCCGAGGCCACGAGGTTTGCCGGACGCAAGGCAACAGAAATAGCTGAGCTTTTTCCCGCGTGGGCAGTTCAAGACCCAGAGCGGTTAACGAAGCTCATTGACGCTTATAACGATCGGTTTAATAACGTCATTGCTCCCGTCTATGACGGCTCCGAGCGTCCATTTCATGGTCTAGCAGCCGGTCGTACCCCCTATTCCTATCAGCGCAATGCTGTTGAACGCATGGTCAATGAGGAGGGTGTGCTCCTTAATCACGTTGTTGGTGCTGGTAAAACCGGCTCCATGGTGATGGGAGCGATGGAACTGCGCAGATTAGGGCTTGCCAATAAGCCTGCGCTGGTGGTGCCTAATCACCTTGTTGACCAGATCGCTCGTGAAGCTAATCAGTGGTATCCAGGTGCCAGGGTGTTATCTGGTGCGTCCGCTCAAGGTGGGGGAGTGGATAAGCGACGGATGTTTGTTTCCCAAGCGGCCACCGGCGACTGGGATATGGTGGTGATTCCTGAATCTGTATTCAAACTCATGCCTGTCTCACCGGAGATTGAAGCGGAGTACTTGTCTCGTCGTATTGATGACCTGCGCGAAGATTTGGAAAATCTGCGCACCGCTGATGGAGATTTCAAAAACAGCATTAAAGATATTGAAAAAGTTATTGGTCGATATGAGCATGACTTGGCAGAAAAGACTGCTCACATAGGTAAAGACACAGGTCTGACCTTTGACATGACCGGCCTGGATTATCTCATTGTCGATGAAGCACACGGATATAAAAACCTCCAGCGCTCATCGCCTGCTCCTGAGCTATCTCACCCTGGTAGCCAAAAAGCAATGGACATGGACATGAAGCTGGAATGGCTGCGCACCCAAAAACGCCCCGGTTCCCCCGTGGTGACCTTTGCGACCGGCACACCGATTACCAACTCCATCTCGGAAATGTGGGTCATGCAGCACTATCTGCGCCCTGACCTTATGGATGAAGCTCATGTTTCTGGCGTAAATGCCTGGGGCAACAACTTCACCCAGTCAGTCACTGACTTGGATTTCAGCGCTGGTGGACAAATCCGAGAACGCCAGCGCATTGCCAAATACGTCAATGTGGGTGAGCTGGCTCGTATGTCCGCGCCATTTATGGATTTTGTCGGACGTGACGACATCACCGCTAAGCTGCCTCAGCTTGATAACGGAAAGCCCACCGTGGTGGAGTTTGACCCAGGTATGGAGGTCAAAGATTTCAACCGTGATTTGATGTGGCGAGAAGGGAAGCTAAAAACTGTTGATCCGCGCGTCGATGGGCCGCTGAAAATTATTGGTGATGGTCGTAAAGCCACCCTCGACCCACGGATGGCCGGCCTCGACTTTGACCCCACTGTCGGGCGCATTAAAGCAGTTACAGACACTGTTATTTCCGAATGGAAAGACAACCGGGACAACACTTATGTGGATTTGCGTGGTGAGCCATCACCGAATCCTGGTGGTCTCCAGATCATCTTCTGCGACCGTGGTGTCCCCAGCTCTGACCCAGAAAAGTTCACCATGTACGACGCGATCCGCGACGAGCTGGTGGAAAAAGGCATGGATCGTGATCGAATCCGGTTTATTCACGAGTGGGATCATGACAAGCTGCAATTATTCGATGATTGCAACAACGGCAAAGTCGATGTGGTGATCGGCAATACTGAAAAACTGTCCACGGGTGCCAATATCCAGTCCCGTGCTGTGGCGTTGCACCACGTTGATGTGCCGTGGCGGCCTGCTGACCTCCAGCAGCGTGAAGGACGCATTATTCGACAGGGCAACCAAAACGACGATGTGAGAATCTACAACTACATTGCCGCTGGCACCTCTGACGGTTTTGCCTGGACAACGGTGGAGCGTAAAGCTCAATTCATTGAGCAGCTTTATCGCGCGAACCATGATTTGCGCGATATGGAACCACTTGAAGGTCAGGGTGGGGAAGCGTTTGCGTACAACAAGTCCATCGCCACCGGCAACATGGATTTTGTGCATGAAATGCGCTTAAACAATCAGGTTGAGGAACTGGAGTCGAAAAAGACTGAGCATGAGTCATTGCGCAAGTCCAACGAGTTTGCGCTGCAAACGGCCAAACGCGATGTTGTCTCGTTAGGGCAGCGTTTGCCGAAGCTTGAATCCTTTTCTGATGCCGCAACTGCATGGCAAGAAGCCGAGTCTGACCAGTGCACATGGGTGTTTGGTGGCCGTGAATTTACAGATCGTAAAGAGGCCACCACGGCTATGGTCAACCAGCTTGCCCTTGTCGCGCGAGAACATCGTTATGACCGCGAGCCAACGCCTATTGGTGAGATTGGTGGGGTGCCTATTAGTGCAAGCTTTAGCCACGAGTGGAGTTCGTTATTTATTAGCTCTCCAGCGGGTAATCATCCTGATCCGATCCCAGAAAACTTGGTGCGTGATGATCTGGTGCGTCGCGCTGACCAGGAGGAAAAGCTTGGGTCTACGCGCTCTGGTTTCTTAACGCGCTGTGAGTCTTCTGTTGGTGGTGTGCTGCGTCGCATTGAGCGCACGCGGGAAGATATTGTGGCTGCGCGTGAAACGATTGATCGACTGGAAAATTCCCCTGATGCAGGTGTTTTCCCTGATCAAGTACGGCTTGATGAGGCTAAACAAGAATTGCACGAGGTGCGGGAGCGGTTAGCGGCGTTTAATTCTTCTGAGGCTGAGGTCACCGCACGTACAGAGCATCTGATGCGGTTGTCGGATAAAGGGCGCTCACCTGGTTTTTCCCTGGAATTGAATCCCACAGGGTTCATGGTGGAAGAGGGGATGGTGTGTCACCCGAATTCGAAGCCGATTCTGCGTATAGATAGGTCAAATGTTGATGATCAGGCCTTGCTGTGGGGTGATGGTGATCCGTTGTCGATGTTTTCCGAGGTGGAATCCTCGGGCGATATTGAGCTTGCTCCCTTAATTGGTGGTCAATCTAGTACGGTGTCTGGGCCGCAGCATTTCCCTGATGGTTATCAACCAGCAGTATCATCGCCTGATCAGTCACAGCAGTGGCAACGTGATCGGGATAGTGGTCAAGAATTATAAACGCGCATAAACATGCCCCCACCTGCCGTCTTTAAGGAGAAGCAGGTAGGGGCATGCTATGTATTTAATTAGTGCGCTGGTCATATACCTATGGTTTCACCTTGCAATAGGTTTGTGGTGACATCCCATTTAAATTACTGTTTTCTCCGTCACGCTGCTGGCCAACAGATCCGCTAGGGAATCAGCGCCGGCAATATCCTGCTCATAAGCAATCAAATATCCCCACGATTGATCAAGATAATCAGGATGCCCTGCAAGCAAGCGAATAGCCTTTTCCGCGGCAGCTTTCTTCACCTGAACAATCTCATCGTCTACGCCCTTCTGGGACTTTCCTTCAATAATCCAATGCGTTCCATCTGTCGCTTTAACCACAAAGTCTGGATAATAATCATTCTTCGGGGTGTAGGCGACGACCGCATGTTCATGTGAATATAGGCGTTTCCACCAGAGCACATCTGGGTCAAAGTTCAAAAGTTCCGCCAACTTATACTCACCAGAGAAGGAATCAAAAGATGCAGCATCAAATAGCCCCTTCGTCCAAGGGCCGTAAAAGCTGCGTTCTTTGAAACCACTAGAAGCCTTTGTCGACTTTGCGGCTAGATCCAGGAGTGGCAGTACTTTTTCACCAAAATTCAAAGTGAAGCTGTCATTGATAGGAAGTTCGATGGGCAGCACACGCGTTTTTGTCCGCGTATGACTTGCAGCTTTCTTTACCTCAGCTTGGACAAGTCGGCGCAGCTCATCTGCAGCAGAGAGTTTTGCTTTCTCTGTCCATTGTTCAATTCCAGTATTCGCTATGAATTGAGGGACAATGCGTCGACTTAGTTGCGCAACATTTGCTGCATCGGCAGACACGCCTCCGGTCGCTAACACACGTCTCGTCAGTTCGTTAGCGACTTCTCTCTCAGACTGGTGAAAACTCTCAACAGCAACTCGATCAGTATTCTCACCACGGATAGCAGCAGAGCCAGCATCGTTCTCAACAACGGCTACTCGCGTTCGCTCTAGGTACTCAGAAGTGTTCTTCGTGCGCTTTGCCGCAGCAATAACATCTTCAGTGGTGATGTCAGCAAGTTCAAACGGCTCGGTAGTTTTCTCCATTACGGTTGAAGGAAATAGAAAAGTTGTGCCTTGGAATTTCTCGTTAATTGACACTTCTACCTGGGTAAAGATGTCATTAGGTGACACGATTTCTTCGTTATCTTCTAGACCTCGTGATCCCACGAGGTCGGCAATATTCGAACCTTTCTCCTGAGCTTCCTTCGTTACATCCGCCACTTCAGATGTAGATGCGGTGCCATCCTCAATACCTGGCGTTGTTGATAACGGTGTGGCCTGGGGATCGACCTTAGTTCCAGGGATTGCTAACACAGTGGAAGCTTGTGGACGCTCATCAGATTCAATACCAAATTCGCGGAGAATATCCTCCGATTTAAGTAGGGAAACGAAAGACTTATGAGAGATAATGTCCAACTCATCGATGGCCTCAACGCCAGTTAGCTGGCCAAACGGCAAGCGAATTCCGCGCCCCATGACCTGCTGAGTAAGCACCTCTGACCCCATAGCTCGCAGGGTACACATCACGGCAATGCGTTTGGTATCCCATCCTTCGCGCAACTTGTTAACCGACACAATGATGCGGACAGGGGAATGCTCTTTGTCGAGATAGCGAAGAAAGGCTTGCGTCGTCGCATCATCATGCTGGTTATCAACCTGTAAGACCGCTAATTCATCTCCCATGAAAGCGGTCGAGCGTAAACGCTCAGCTGTCTCCGTAGCGTGATTAACATCTGCACAAACTACAAATAGAAGAGGTTTCGTCTGCTTTCCTTCTGGATGAGCAGCACGCCAACCAGCATAGGCTTCTTCCTTCAACGCTAACAGACTCATGGCATCCTGAAGCTGGCGTTCCTCAGAGTTATAGCCTGATTTACGGTAAACCAGCACCGGTTGTTTAACATATCCATCGCGGATTGCCCTCCACAGTGGATAGCGGTACACAATGTCATCAGTTTTCGCAGGAGAGGCTGTCAAACCCACTGTAACCTGGGGAAGAAGCTCTTCGAGAGCTGATCGATAAACTTTTGCGTTACTTCCAAATAGGTGCGCTTCGTCAACGATGACGACAAGATCTTCGAGTCCTCGTAGATGCTCCATGAGAGAGCCGTACTCTTCTTGCCAGCGCCAGGTCTTGCGGCGCAGAGCTTCCTGACCAGAAGCGACACTCTTGCCCTCGTCTTTAGGAGGGAAAAGCTGCTGGACATTAAAGACGAAAACCATCGAGGAGTCGTCTGAGGAGAATAAACCTCGTGATGATTCAGCCACAGCAAAACCTTGAGGGTTATCTGGTGTAACGAGAATCGGTGGTTGTGTAAACCCATCAATGTAGCGTTCGGAACCATGTGAAAGGTCAGAAACTGTCTTGTCTTGAACAACCCTGCCAGGAGTCACGACCATGACGTTGCGTGCTCCCTGGCGGTTGAGATACTCAATGAAGGCAGCCAGGATGTATGTTTTTCCCACTCCGGTGGCCAGGTCAAGGGTGAGCATTTCTAATGGTGAGTATTCACCCGAATCCAACCGCTGAACGAGGGCTGAAAGTGCTTTTCGGTTTGGTTCGCGCAAATTAAAACGAGCAGCAAGCTCTTCGATCAGGTTCTCGTCATATGTGATGATAAAGCTCATGACTATTTCACCTCCTGGTTCTTTGAATAAGTGAACAAGTCGTGGGGAATGCTGACAACACGAGATCCATTTTTAAATGAACGAACGTGATGGCGAGTTTCTTCGTTGATAATGGTGGCGGCAAGGACTAAACAATGGCCTCGAGGAAGATGACTCATGAGATCATCAACCTTTTCATTGTCGAGCACTCCTTCAATAACCACTAGGTGCTGAATACCTACCTGACCATGGAAATGCCGGTCATTAGGTGTGAGGTAGAACCGCAGTTGCGCTGCAACTGAGTCGATAAGAGTCTGACCAGTGGCATGTTCAGTGAGCGTGACCAGATCAAGTTCTTCGTTGTAGTCAAAGCAGGCTGGCGACAACTTGGCCACAGTAAACCCACCTCCACCACGCCAATTAATTGTGTTCGGTGTCTTTTTAGTCTTAGCCAAGGCTTTGAGAGCTTTGACTGTTGCATCCTTTTTAAAGGATTCATCACCAGCAATAATCTTGTTCAGCAGCGAAGTAAACCTCTGCGCATCATCTGGAGTTATACCGTCAGGTAGACCATCAGTAGTGTTATCAATTCGTTCGCCAGAGGAAGCAGAGATTCCACCCATATCTTCGCCATTGACGACTTTTTCTAGGCGTGGCTGAGTGAAAGTCGTAAAGGTCTCTTCAATGAGTTCACAGGTAACCCATTTGCGACCCATCTTTTGAGCAACAGCCGCAGTAGTTGCCGATCCTGCAAACACGTCAAGCACAATGTCTCCAGGATTAGTTGCAATATGAATCACTCGTTCAAGGAGACGCTCTGGTTTTGGTGTTGCAAAAGGCTCAATAGCTGGGAAAAGTGTCTTAATTTCTTTCTTTCCATCTTGATTGTGGCCCACCTCTTGATAAGTCCACCAGGTCTCAGGTACGCGGCCATCCATTACTTCTGAGCGGAAACGTTTATAAGCAGGCTTACCAGTACCCTTTGGGCCAAACCACACGCGGTTATCTGCTAAAAGTTCTTTATAGCGTGCCTCAGTAAATCTCCAGCAACTACCACTTGGTGGATCGAATCTTAAACCTGCAGGAGTCTCGAGGGTATAACGTTGGTTCTCTCGAGGGTTCTGCACCGGATCAAACTGTGCTGTGAAGTCACCGGCTTTCCATGCTCCACGTGGATCGTTATCAGGGTTTGAGTATGAAGCGTCCTGTGCAGCACTTCTTGGCAGGAAGTTCCTTACTTTTTTAAAAGCAGAGTAATTCTTCGCGTATACAAGGATAGAGTCATCAGTTTGTGTGAACACCGAGCGGTTATCTGGACCGTACTGTTTCTGCCAGGCAATTTTAGCTACAAAGTTATTTGATCCAAATATCTCATCCAGCACCATTTGCATGCGGTGCATCTCAAACTCATCTAGGTGAACCCAAATGGAGCCTTCGTCGCTGAGAAGCTTGTGTAAATGAATAAGTCTGTCGCGCATCATGGTGAGCCAAACAGAGTGCTCAAGATTGTCCTCATAATTAGCGAAAGTTTGCGCAGTATTGAAGGGCGGATCGATATAAACACATTTGACCTTGCCAACATATTTATCGACCAGTTCAGGAACTCGAGTTAAAGTCTCTAATACGTCGCCTGACTCACCCAAAATCAGCAAGTTATCGCTTTGTGGCTCCAGATCAGCTCGTTCGCTGTAGGTAGATTCAGCACCCTTCGGCAGTTGCGTCCCCGTAATAGCATCTGTCTTGATCAACGTATGGGTTTCGCAATAGCGAGGATCATTAGGGCTAACCCAGGTGTATCCGTAACGTCCTTGCTCAGTAGGAATTAAAGCCTTGTCTTTGTTAAACCAAGTCAGTTCCAAGCGCTGCTTCATATTATCCTTTGCATCCCTGAAATCTGGAAGATCAAGGAAACTTCAATTATCGAACAATCTATTTTACGAACAGCTTACTTTTGAAGCAGTTCCAAGGCTTCATTCACGTCAAGAAATTAAAACTAAAAAGATGACCACTTCCAAAAGCCAAATCAATTCCTGCTTTGTTTACGAAAATGAATCACTTTGAAAACAAAAAGTTCCCCTGCCTACCGGCAGGGGAACCGTATATTGCTTATGGTGTGAGACCCCTAATCCGTTGGAAGCTCTCCAGCTTTTTTTAAAGTGGCCATATGCCGGGCAACCGTCGCTCGGGATAGACCGGTCTCTTTCTGAATTTCTTTCCACGAAGGCAGCCGATCTGTTTCAATCCAAAAGGTCGTAACGAATTGACCAACCTTCTGGCGGTTGCTTAGTCCCTGAATTCTCTTACGTTTATGAGTCTTTGAGAGAGTCTCGCGTCGCTTCTGCGCATACTCTCCGTTGGGATCTTTTTCCCACCGCTCCGCGGCTTTCTTCCCACCTCTGCGTCCCATGGTCGCTAGGGCTTTACGCTCCGTCGCAGTTGCCTGCTTCCCACCCGATGCACTGACATACCCGTGAGTTTTAGCCTGCGTGACATAGCCACGCACACGCCTGGCCATGGTTTGACGATCCCGCATCGGCGGCAACTCAAGTTTGCGCCCATCAGCACCAATCTCCTGAGCGATGGCATAAGCCTGCTCGTAAGCATCAATGATCGCAGCATCGGTCATACGCTGACCTGATTGCCGCAGACGATGGGCAATTTTCAGTGCGTGGCGAAACGCTGTCTCATCGCGTGCAGCTCTCCCCTCGCGAATCCACAGCACCCGCACACCCTGGGTCAGTTCAGGATCATACTGATCAAGCTCGCCAGCAAGCTCTGATTCCACGTCTTGAGAAAGCGCTTTAAAGCGTTGTGCTTCCTCACGTCGTGTTTTCACCGCTGTGATCAGTTCGCGGCCACTAGAAAACTGCTGTCGTGGCTTGGTGTATTGCTCCTGGCCAGTCATCGTGCGGAGTTCTTTGAGGAAATCGCCGACGCGGCGGATGTGGTGGTGTTGGCGATACCAGCGGTACGCCGTGGGCGAATCACCTGTGTAAAAAGGTGATCGGCTAAACCTGTGAGCGAAGTGACTATCATGACCTAACCATTGTCCCAGAGTATGGGTAGCTGCCGCTAGCAAAGCCATGTGACGCGATTGTCCTGACACGTCCGCGTAGATTGGATCAATTAACCATAGTGCTTGGCATTTGCCGTTGACTGGGTTAATTCCCACCCATGCTGGCCCCATATTATGGGCGATGAGCTGGGAAAACTTAGCCTTCACCTCGTCATTGAGGTTAACTGGGTGTCCACCTGCAGTGCCGGGAACATCGATGTCAATGACCATCACAGCGGCATATTGCTTGTTGGTCAGCTGAACGTACTCGCATTTGCCCAAGGTGTCTGAGTTAATGCGGTACATGCGTGGGGCGCGGGTGCCGTCTTTGGTGGTGAGATAGGCACTAGCGAAGTCGCGGCTTTTACTGCCGTGGAGAACCTGGCGGTCTAAGTGAGCGAGCAGCGCATCGCGGTCGGTGTAGCCGGCAGGCGTGTCGTCGAGGTCACCTGTAAATAGGGTGACATCGGTGTGTCTGGTTGTGCCAGCCACATAGTGATTGGGTAGACTCATGATCAAGCTTTCTCCCGGTGGCGACCGGGGGATAAGCAGAGAACTCGTCAGGCTGCAACCTGGCGGGTTTTCGCATTTTATGAAGGATTTTGTTCAGCCTAAACCACAATCATGGTGTTTGTGACTCTCCCACACGTGGTATCGGTAAAAAATTTGCCCACAATCACCTTTTATATACAGATATATATGCATCTTGGGATAAATAAAACAAGCTTTTGGGCGCTTTCGACAATGGAGACTGCTCTTGGTTGTTAGAAGTGACCAATTTCTGTCTTTTCTTAGACTTATTTTTCGGTGAGCACTTTTATGCTCGCGCAGAAATCAAAGAATCACGTACACCCCACCGTCATGAGGACGATGGGGTGTTTTATGCCTCAGCAGGACATACTGACTGAAAATCTCTTCAATACAAGGGCCCGATTCCTTGGTTTTAAGGAAATGTAGACATGTTGACAGGTTGTAAAGGCGTGATTTCCCCCCGTAATGAGCGCTAGGATTGGTGCCAAAATAATTATAGATACATATACAAGGGGTAAAAGCGTGAGATTAGATCGTCGGCGGCTGCGTTGTGTTCGCCGGTGTGCAAAGGATTTTGCAGATCGCTGCGAGAGGGCAGATGCCCACACACTAGATGAGCTGACGACGGTGGCTGGAAAGTGCGCTGGATTGCAATCATTAACTTTACAAATCGACAATCTCTCGCCAGGTGTGTTGGGATTAACAGAAATAGTCGATTGTTCAGGCGTTATTACGATTTCATCGCATTGCGCTACGATCCAAGCCACGCTATTCCATGAGATTGGGCATCTTCTTTTAGGTCATAGCCATGTCGATTTCGACTTGGCATTATCAGTGCTTAATGACGTGGTCGCACCCCCTGGATTTGAGCACACCTTCGAGTTGCTTACCCCAGAATATGATCCCCATGAAGTCGCTACTGCCGAAGCCGAAGCCGAGCACTTTGCAGTAGAAGTGGGCTATTTGCTGGACGCTCCGCCTGGTGTGATCCGCGAATTCGCCTACGGATTGGGCTGATATGTACTGGCTCCAGATAGGTGTTGCTGCGGTACTATTGATCCTTTTCGCTGGTCAAGTCATTATTATCCGACAGAAGATCACCCACCTTTCCCTAATGTTGACGATACTGTCTCTAGCTTTTGTCGGTTATTCGGTGTTGCTGATTCCCCAGGTAGATGTATGGATCAATGAGGCTAGTGGCGGCGCCCCTGTGACAAGTCTGCTGAAAAATTTCATCCTGCTTTTCCCTGCGATTGCAGGCGTGCTGTCATGGTCGTTATGGGGTGTTAATCGTCGGTGGCAATACGTTGCTCTTGTAGTTATCGCTGGTCAGATGATGTTCTCTTTGTGGAGTTGGGAACAATCTCGGAGTATATGTCACCAACGTGACCGATTTTTTGCTGAGTGTGCACTAAGCCACCCGGCTGGTGCCTGGGCGATGATTCTGTCGTTTATTGTGCTGGTGACCGTTGGCCTTGTTACTGTGTGGCTTCTTCGCTGCGCATTAGGCTGGCGCACCTTGATGCAACAAAGCGTGACGCTGTTGGCCGCCACTGTGATCTTGGGGAGTGTGTGGTGCTTGGTGTCTGCTGTCGGTGTGTGGGAATTACTCACTCTCGGATCGTATTCATCAGTGCAGCGGGCAATCCGGCCGCCATTAGCGATTACTGTCGCTCTCATCGGTGTGATGACCTCTTTATGGCTGCCACTGGGACGATTTATCACTAGCGTGTATTTTTCCTGGCAGATGCGCCATCTCATGAGTGCGGTTGGCGTGCCGTGGTGGATGATTATCTGCATGGCGGGCACCCGCTCAGAATCATTGGCGATGGATGCGCTCAGCGACTTTTTCACCACGTCCAAAATTTCCACTATTGCGGTTGATTACAATCCGGATAACTCTGGAGTGGTGCTGCGTGCTTTAGAGGGCAGTGTCAGTGAAATTGATATTGAAATTCCTGCCCTTGCTGGAGTAGATGTCCAGCATCGGTGGCTTACTGGGACGGCGAAGGTGATGGCATGACTATGTCAAAGACGAGCATTGCTCACATAATCAGCGAAGTTTTTGCCCCCTGGGTGGTCAATATTGCTTTGTTTTTAATTCTTGCTCAGGTAACAGGTGCCTGGCCAGCTGGTATTGCGGCCTCAATCGGCACAGGGGTGGTGCCAATGGCGCTTATTCTTGTGCTGATCCGTCGGGGAAAAGTAGGAAATCATCATGTCACTGATCGCAGTCAACGTGGGCTGGTACTTGCAGGAATTTTCGTGTGTGTCTGCGTCCTACTGGCGGTATTGGCATATCTAGATACCCCCCGACTGATCTGGGTGGGAGTGTTTTCTGCTTTTGTTTTTCTCATTGTCTTTGGGTTTTTGAGCGTCGTTGCACGAATTAAAGCTTCAATCCATGTGGGACTATGGGTGTGTGTCATGACCTACTTGGGATTAACGGTAAATCCCTGGTGGTTAAGCGCTCTTGCCCTAACTCCGGTGATTGCTTGGGCGCGCATTGTCATCAAGCACCATACGAATGCAGAGGTGGTTGCAGGCATTGGCGGCGGCGTCGCTGTGACTGCCGCCTGCTACCTCCTATTTTTGGCGTGACCGTCGCTTTTCCCGAAGTGAGTAAAAGTGATTAGTACGAGCAGCCAACAAAGAGGTGTTGTTGATGCGCTCGTGAAGCGTGAGGATATGTGACTCGTACGATTTCCACATCTCCTCATCGGTGGTGGAGAAATACTCCAAGGGCACCTTGAAAACATTGGCAAGAGCCACGATCGTGGCGAATGCTGGTCGCTTGGTCTTGCCATTGAGAATGCCGTAGATTTGCTGCGGAGTCACTGGTGCGTCCTCGGTAGAAGCTAGCTCGGCAACCTTTGCGACTGTATAAGGAGCACCCCCTGGAGGGTGAAGCTTGTCGAAAAGTAGCTGTAGCCGATAGCTCAAATCATGTTCCATATAGTTTCCTCCTGCACTGAACTGTAATTTTACTCCAGTGCAGGAGAAATCCTTATTTGGCGCGCGCCCACGCCCTGGCTATCTCCAGCTCTGAAACCCCGAAGAGTGTGGCTAAGATTGCGATTCGATCATCTGTCAAGGATGCATATCCACGCTCGAGGTTTGAGTATCCACCAAGGGTGATACCTAGCGCGTCAGCGGCTTCTTGACTGGTGCACAGGGACAGATTGCGTAAATCAGCTAGCGTTGCCGTGCCGATAGGAATATCCATGACCTCGGCAGGGGAGTGTCCCAAAATATCCATGACAATCGCTAAAGATTCTAATGAGGGAATATATCTTCCTTGTTCCCAGTGGCGGACAGTGCCTGGAGACATGCCTGCTGCGCGCGCCAAAGAGGCGTAAGTGTGGCCTTTTTCTAAGCGAATTTCTTTAAATCTTTGCGCATTAAATTTTACTAAGGATCGGCTCATAAAGGCCCAATCCTGCACTCAATCCTATAGATAGCAGTCATTTATCCAGTATGCCCGAATTTTGCCACTATCTTAAGCAACTATATTATGCTACGCTCTCTTAGGTATTGACCTGCTGTATTAATAAATGGTCGATATGCAAACAAGAATCTGACTGATAAGGACATCAGCATGAAAAAAGTTGGCACCGCGTCGATGATGGCTTTCATCGTTACGACCAGTGCTTTGTCTCTGCCTCAAGTCGCACATGCGGCAGAGACCCAGCCGGGCACGCAAGCAGGAACTCAGCCTGGGGTGCCTACTCCGGAAGATTCCACCCCAACAGCCCCTCCGGAAGATTCCGGTGAAACCCAGCCGGGAGTCGATACTCCCGTGGAGACCGAAACTCCAACCCAGCCGGGCACGCAAGCAGGAACTCAGCCTGGGGTGCCTACTCCGGAAGATTCCACCCCAACAGCCCCTCCGGAAGATTCCGGTGAAACCCAGCCGGGAGTCGATACTCCCGTGGAGACCGAAACTCCAACCCAGCCGGGCACGCAAGCAGGAACTCAGCCTGGGGTGCCTACTCCGGAAGATTCCACCCCAACAGCCCCTCCGGAAGATTCCGGTGAAACCCAGCCGGGAGTCGATACTCCCGTGGAGACCGAAACTCCAACCCAGCCGGGCACCACAACAACTGCCCCTACTCCTGAGAACACCCCCACAGAAACCGCACCTGCACCCACCACAGGCGAAACAACAACCGAACCTCGCCCCGTAGAGGTATCGCCTGTCGTTGATACTAAACCTCTTCCTTCCACACCTACGGAAGAACCCATCACTCCATCAACTCCGGTGACGACTGTCCCAGTCACTAATGATGATGAGTCTGACGATGAAGATCTGGAGGTAGAAGCTACCGAAGTCGAGCCTGTCTACACCCCATCAGAGACCTCCACCCCAGTCACTGATCAAGCCGAACTTCCGGTTGCGCCACTAGCCCCAGCTCCTGTGCCTGCCGGTATCGCCGGGGCCACTATTACTGTGACCGGCCCTGGATTCGCTGCCGAACTCAGCGGCACTTCTGAACCTGTTTCAGCAGGTCACGTCGCTGTGGATACAGGCGCAGGCACATTTTCCGCAGATCTCGATACCATCTCCGGTGGCGTCGATGTCACCACCAGCGCTGGAGCGTTCTCCATCTCAGCTGCACAAGCAGAACAGGCTCGCGCTCTAGGAGATAGTGCATTTAACGCCCTGCCTGTCCCCACGCAGCAGACAATTTACGACACCACTAATGCAGCTCTTTCCACCGCAGCAGCACAGTCCGACATCACACACCATGACCTCGGCATCATCAACACCACAGTCGTGGTTGACCACTGGAATTAAACAGTCGGAGACAGATAAAGGAGATTGATCGTGGCTGATGATTGGCTCGAAGCATTGGAAAAAAGCAACGTGCAAAAGATTAAGCCTGTTGCTTTGCCCGATGTCGATGAAAAAGCAGAAGATGCACCGAAAATCGCTCCAGTAACAGCTCCAACTCGTGAAAAGAAAACTCCGTCGCCACGGACTAAGCGCACATCACGATCAACCATGGCGTTGCTGACAACGACCGGCGTACTAGTTGTGATCGGTATCGGTTCTTTAGCAGCGTTGAGCTACTTCACCGGTCAGCCTATCGCTTCTAATAATGCGCACAATGAAGTAGCAGAAACCTCGCTAGCGCAGACCTCGGAGATGCCAGGTACTTCACCACTTAAGACCTCCGACCCAGCATCGGTAGGAAATGCGTGCGATTCGTCCACACCAACGGTCGCTGAGGAAAAAACGATACGTGGCGCAATTACCGAGTTTGAAACAGCCTATTTCGCTCGTGATTCCGAGCGTCTTGTCAGCTCAACTACACAAACCAGCCCACTGCGGAAGCAAAATTGGGACACCGTGCTGGCTGAGGCCGCACCCGACGGCACCACATGGTGTGCAGAACTAGGAGCTGTCGATGACAAGACCACCACAGTCGATGTCGATCTAACGATGACCGTCCCAGGAAAACCCCCGACCACCTACCAGCAACGTGCCACCGGCGAAAACACCACTGATGGGTGGAAGCTTGTCGCACTGGAAGCCAGACAGGGATAGATCATGAACATTGGGAAAAAAGTTGCAGCAGTGGTAGCAACCACTATCTGCTTTGCTGGCAGCGGCACCACAGCTGTCCATGCCACAGAAACATCATCTCCATCAACGACTCCTTCACCATCACCGAACGCACAGTGCGCCGCGATACACCTCGTGCTGGTCAACGGCACATTTGACACCTCCGCCCAACAAGATTCCACGGTCGATCATGGCTTTGGTGCCCAAATTGCAGGGCCAGCAATGCGTAGCGCCAACGATGGCCCAGTGAAAGACCCCTCAGCAGGTATTTCTGTCGAAAAAGCACTAGAAGGAGTTACAACCTCCGCTAGTGCAACGCCTTCCACCACGTCTGAGTCCGTGGGCGATCTTGATTCCTATCAAGATCAGCTCTGGGGATCTGCACCATCATCGAGCGCACTTGCCAGTGATGTATGGACAACTACTGAAGCTGCGCCTGTCGATGAAGCTGGAATGAAAGTTGCCCGTACCTATATCACCTACCCAGCAGCAGCAGGTGGTGCCTTTATTCCAGGTCTTCCCACATCTGAGGCTGTTCCTTATGAAGAGTCTATGACAGAGGGAGCGATCAATACGGCGGCCGTAATTCAAGAAATTGACGAGACCTGCCCTGAGACAAAGATCTTCTTAGCCGGACACTCTCAAGGTGCGCAAGTGGCCTCAACTGTGGCCCGTGAAATCGGATCGGGAGCGACCTCAATTAATCCCGACAAAATCGCTGGTGTAGCACTGTTTTCCGATCCCACCCGTGCACGCGGTGCTGCCACAGTCGAGAATACCGGCCAGCAGCCTGCCCCTGTTCCAGGAACTACTGGCACAAATGTTGCCAGCGTGGGTAGCTTCACCTCACCAGATCAAAAAGAGCTCGATGGCGGTGGAATTGGTGTGGACGCCACCGGAGGGAAAGACTTTGGTGCGCTTGCAAACCGCACAGCTTCATGGTGTGCACCTGGCGATCTTGTCTGTGACCTGCCGATTTCCGGCCCATTGTCAGAATTGGTGGTTAGTACCGCACAACAGCTGGATCTGTCTGACCCGGAGAAATCACTCCAGATCATTGCTGATTCGCTCAGTCCATCAGTTGTGATGGGCGGAGTTAATGAACTGCCGTCGCAGGAATTTAGCTACGGCAACGGTGGATTCTCTGCATCAGCATCAAATGGTCGCGATACCAAGCAGCCATTGATTTCCCAGATTGCCATGGACGGTGCGACCGAAGCTCAGCCTGTTCTTGGAGACCAGTTCATTAGTGATCTTGGAAAATCCGTTGTCGGTGGGTTATCCCAGCTCGGAGGTATGGCACTAGGCACGGGCATGACCATCCTGAAAGAGGCTGTGACCGTGGAAAACATCGCCCAGGTTGCTTTAGCTGGTGTCGCCGGCCCACAAGCCGCGATGACAGCAGCAGTGGCCAGGCTTTCAGAAGCAGCAGTAAAAGTTGTCACTCCTGAGCTGGCCGTGGGTGCGGCTGAAACCGTGCTCAACGAAGTCAATATCTTAGGCGTCTCACCTAAAGGATTGAGTGAAGTTGTTGTTGAAGCCGCAGGTCATGGCGCTGCACACAACTCTTACGGCTCCCAGGTTTCAACTACTGATGGGCGCTCCGCTATTGACGCCACCGTCGATTGGATTGTTGCAGCAAGCTACGACGTCTCAGGAGAATCCACAAAAGCGCCTATGACCTCATCTGCTCCGTCAGCTCTCGCGTCCTTGAGTTTCGACACTGAGTCAGCACAGTCTGCGCTCGCAGAGGTCGCCTCCTGGCGGGCACTACAAGGAGAAGGCAAATGACTGAACCCACCCCCGCACCAACACCAAAATTAGTGCGCGTCTCCGTGTCCCATCATGGAGGACTTGCTTTAGCTTCTGAATCTCTGGCAGACCCACACCAGTGGTCGCCACTGGTGTGGCTGGTCGGTGCACATGGAGGGGCAGGTGTGAGCACACTAGCCCACTCCATTGCTCCCTGCGGTGACGCAGGACAACAATGGCCAGTTCACGACCAGTTTCCGTGGTGTGTCATTGTGGCTCGATCGACACGAAGCGGTGTGGAAGCAGCTCACGACGCAGCACTCCAGGCACAAGTAGGCAAGGCAGGTCACTGCCGAGTCCTGGGTGTCATCTTGGTTGATGACGCTCCAGGAAAAACCCCCAAGTCTGTGGAACAAAAAATCACCGTCGTGAAAAAAGTTGTTCCCATGATTTGGCGAGTTCCGTATTTCCCACAGTGGAGAGAAGTTCTCAATGATGAACTTCCGGTGTGGTCACCGCTGGACGACCACGACGACGAACCGCAGCAAGACCATAGCGTCGCGCGGTTTGCGCGAAAGAAAAAAGCCCCCTCTGTGCTGGAGGCTGTTCCTGCCATTGTGCAAACCATCAGCCAGGAAATGATCGACCTCGCACGTGAAGCCAACTCCCACGTCAAATCCTTTTAATCCCTCTTTCTTCTCAAAGGAGTTTTCATCATGAACATCATTGACCGAATCAATACAGAAATCATTCTTGCCCAGGTACCAGGGCAGAATCTTTCCCCACAAGCCCCTGGCGACTTCGGTGCCAAGGTCGACCGAGGTCTAAACTTCGGTGTGTTCATCGGCCTGGTTGTCGCTGTCGCTGGCGTGATCGCTATCGGTGCCTCAATGGTCATTTCCCGCCGTGAGGGAACCAGCGAAGAAGCCACCGGCGCTGCACTTCGCGTTGGCATTGGTTGCCTGATTATCGGCAGTGCTGGCTCAATCGTCGCTGCTCTAGTCTAGGGCGTTTCACAGCGTGAATATTTTTCTCAATGCTCAGGGTGGACCTCCACAATCACCTCAAACCCCGCCAGACAGTGTGTGGGTCACGGTGTGGAATTGGCTGCAAATCACGCTGTGGATCATGGACACACTCGCCATCGTCTCGATTATCGTGCTCGGCGCATTGCTCGTCGTTGATAAAAACCGGGGCGAGCCAGTGGGTTCCACCTCGCCCCATGTGGCCTTTTTAAAAATTGCCATCGGCGTAATGATGGCCTCATCAGCAGTTTCCATCGCAGCGTGGTTTGCCTAACCCCATCGTCAGGACTTTTTACGTTATGAAGAAGAAACTCTCTTACACCTCCGCACTTTTGTGCGCGGCACTCATACTGACAGGATGCAGCTCAGATGATGAGACTGCCCCTACTGAGACCACAGAAGCTGTTGCTCCTGATCTCACCTCAGCACCTGCCGACGCTCACTGGCAGCCAGTTTCTGGGATTACTGTTCCTGTGAAGTCAGCGGACGGGCCAGATAGTTCTGACCCTGTGTATCACGGGTATGCCCACACTCCGCAGGGGGCAGTGCTGGCAGCTATTAACGGCCAAGTTGCTATGGCCGTCGCTGACGATACCAAGTGGGATGAGGTCTCGACAACGTTGCTTGCCCCAGGTCAAGGCCGTGATCAGTGGGCACAAGGACGAGCATTAGTCAGTGTTGCTCCAGGTGCTGTGCAGACCAACCCTGCAACATTTCAAGGCTTCAAGATCACGGAGTTTTCCGATGACCGCACTCAGGTGCTTCTCGCTGCTGATTACCCAGGAGTTGGACTCACGGTGTATCCCGTGCAGTTGATTTGGCAAAACGATTGGAAAATCGTTGTTCCAACGTTGGGAGCGGCCCCTGATTTAACCCGTCTTGGTTCACTTGAAGGTTTTACTCCATTTAGCGCTGACCAGGCATAACGACAGGAAAGAACCATGATGGATAAGAAAAAGAATTACCTCTGGGTGATCATTGTCGCGGTGATTGCTGTTGTTGCCGTTGTAGGCGCGGTACTGTTTATGCGCTCTAGTGATGGAAGTGCTCCTGGAGATCAGGCGACATCACAGACCTCTACTACGTCTACAAGTAGTGCTGCACCTGGAAACTCTAAATCCTCCAAGACGCTATCAACTGATATTTGGGGCCGAAAAATTGTATCTAGGTCTGAAACTGGTGAGCCCATTGGAAAGTTAAATCCGCAGGGCGATTCTTGTGCGATTACACCCGAGGTAGAGATTCAAACCGCACATGGTGCAGCAACGTTATGGTCACGTACTGATGGGCCTTCTGAAATTAAAGAAGGTGTTCCTAGCGGATATGCCCACACGGCAACAGGCGCTGCATTAGCAGGGTGGAACAACCGCTTATTGCTTTTTGCCGGTGGTGATGTTTCTCGTGCAATTTCAAATGTTGTCACTGCTGGAGATGAACAAAAGACGGAAGAGTTGCGTTCTAGCTTTGCTGCAGGTTCCGATGATTCTTCTCAAGCTTTAACAAAACTCACAGCTCCCGAAGCTGTCAGGGTGCTGTCTTGCGATGACGAGTTCGTGGTCGTGGATTTTGCTCACAAGATTTTCGGGGATGAAAATGGCAAGTCTGACGTCATGCAGTGGGATATTATGCGTGCCTCAATGCAGTGGAATGGCAGTGAATGGGTTCTAGATCTGCGATCATTTCAGCAAAGCGGCGAGGTCATCACATCTATCAATTCAGTTGATGGGTGGACAAAGTGGCAATACTAAATAACCCGTTACTTAGTCATGGCCGCAAATTCATCACTGTTGTCTTTGTAGTTGTTGCACTAGTTATTGGTGCACCTATAGCTCATTCTCAAGAGACAAATGCCTACGAACAGGGATATGAGCAGTGCCTTAATGAGCAGGAATTCACAAGGGGAAACTCTCCCGCCCGCGTTGTCGCTAATGTGTTGCCAGATGCCGTATCTGAGGGGTTGAAAAAGGGCGCATGTATGGATAATGCTGCGTCAGAGAACCCAGGTGCAGCGTTAGCAACTGCTGTTGGTGCTGCTGCTTCAAAGTTTTGGGGCGACCCAGTCGGTAAACTTACTCAAGCCGTCCTCGAAGGAAACTCCCAAGCTCTTCAGACCGTCATGACGTTCTGGATGGACTACCGCATTGATAAAAACACCATCGACCAAAACGTCAACGGTGTAAAAAATATTGTTCTCGGTCTCGCAGGTCTCGCCCTAATTGCTTCCATCATCGTCGGAGGCGGTCGCATGGCGGCTTCCCGACGACAAGGCCTGGCTGAAGGACTAGAAAACACAGGTCAAGTTATCGCCACTTACCTACTGTTTTCCCTGCTTATCCCCGGAATGATCGCCGGTGCAGTCGTTGCCTCAGACCAACTATCAGACTGGATTATGCGCAGCTTTGGTGCAACCAGCGCTGAGCAAATCCTCGGCGGAACAGCGCTTAACGAAAATCAGGCCGGCCCGATAATCATGCTTGCACTTGCAGGTGTCTCATTCGCTGGCTCGATGATGCAGCTGATCGCCTTGGCCACGAGAACACTGCTTCTCCCGATTGCTGCGGGTCTGACTCCACTTTTTGCGGCATTAACGTTTACTCAAACCGGTAAACAAGGACTTAATCACCTGGTCTCGCTGATTATTGCGTCCATTGCATTTAAACCAATTTCAGCGTTGCTGTACTCCGTGACCTTTTGGTACGTCAAAGACGGTGGCGACGGTGTCATGGATGCTTTTGTCACAGCGATCATGATTGGTGCCGCCGGGTTTACGGCTCCAGCCCTGGTTAGAGCTATTGCTCCGGTTGTTTCTCAAGCCGGTGGCGGTGGCGCAGCACCTGTTCTCGCAGGTGGTGCTGCGCTCACTGGAGGTGCCCTTGGCTTAGCTGGTGGAGCACTTAATGCAGCATCTCGCGGTCTTTCTAGTTCTGGTGGGAAAGCTGCTGGAGCAGCATCTACCGCTGCTGGCAGCGGAGCAAGCATGACGGCCACAGGTACTGGTGGCAGTGGCGGTGCAATGGGAAGTAACCCTGGAGGAGGAGGCGGTCGTGTGAGTAGCCCGACTAGCCAAAACACCACAGCTGGTGGCTCTGTATCAGGCCGGAGTTCTAGTGGGGCAAGCAGTACTGGTGCTAGTGGCGGTGGTGGAGCTACTGCTACCGGGGCTTCATCAGCGGCAGGTGGTTCAGGACCAAGCCCTCAGATGCGCCCGGCTGGAGCCAGCGGAGTTGGTGGCCAAGGAGCGACCACACAATCACGCAGTGCCCGTGTGGGATCACAAGCTCGGCAGATCGGAGCAACCACAGCTCGTACAGGTGCAGGTGTTGCCAACACAGGTGCACGTATGGCCAGGTCAGGAGCAGCAGCAGCACAACGAATTCAATCAATTTTGGATGAATCCATTGGTGCCCAAGGCACCCACCACGGTGGAAGGAGATAAGTACACATGAGCGCTATGGACTCCGTTGAAGTTCCGGTCTATTCCCTGGGGCAGCCGTCACGACGTACTGGCCTGGGTGGATTCTCCATGAAAACCACCGTCATTGGTGGCGTCGGTTTTATCACGTTTTTGCTGCTACAGCTTCTCGGTGCCGGAAAGATCGGCCTGATCGTTCTCGGTGTCACAGCCTTGATTGCGGTCGTCATTTCTGTCCCTATTGGCGGTCGCTCTCTGGCACAGATGATTGAAATGATCATCCAGGACTGGCGATCTCGCTATAAGAAGGAACACATCTATCTCTCTGGCCCATCATCTCGCATTGCTAATGGTCACTACCGTTTGCCAGGTGTGCTGGCACGCACTGAAATGCACGCAGCAATAGATGCCGCAGGCCGACCATTCTGCGCTATTTTTGACCGCCCCCGCCGTGAAGCAACCGTATTGCTGAACGTGCAGCTCTCTGGACAAACAGCGATCACGCAGGAAGAACGCAACATGCAAACCGCTGAATGGGGTCGTTGGCTTGCCTCATTAAGCTTGTCCGGTGACATCATTTCTATGGCTTTGGTCGTGGCAAGTCGACCAGGCACAGGTGATGTCGTGGCTCAAGAGGTCGCGGCAAATGTCAAAGACTCCGCTCCGGAAATCGCTCGCCGGATTATGAACGAAGCAGCGGCAACCCTAAGCCAGGGTGCGCCAGAAATCGACGCGCATATAGCACTGACTTTCTCAGTGTCTGTCTCTGGTGCTGATGACGTTTCGTTCCTTGACCTTATTGGTATGCGTTTGCCGACACTGTATGAATCATTGTCCTGGTCAGGTATTCAAGCAGCTCCGATGCGAGAAAGTGATGTGTGTGCTCGGGCACATATGTTTTTCCACCCTTCAGCTGAAAAAGAATTTGAAGAGCTCTCCGTCCACGGAGTAGATCATGGCTTGAGCTGGGAAGATGTCGGGCCGGCGTGGTGTCAAAAAGACACCACTGTCTATCACCACGACGGGGCAAAGTCGATGACGTGGGAAATGGCTCAGGCTCCGCGCTCAACTTTTGAAGACACCTTGCTTAGTCCTCTGATTGGCCACCATGGCCGCATTGCCCGTAAGCGCGTTGCGCTGGTCTATCGCCCCTTTGAAGCAGGCCAAGGTGCAGGAAGAGTCGAAGCTGAGCATCAAGACGCGATGGTGGCAGCAAATTCTTCTAAGAAGATTCGATCTGCTGCTGCGGAAATGCGCCTGGAGCACACTGACGCTGCCCGACGAGCACAGGCGAGAGGTGCCCAGCTGGGCCGTTACTCGATGTTTGTCACCGTCACCGTCAATGAGGATGAGGATTTGGGCAGCATCAAACATGACGTGCAGCAGCTTGGTGCTCAATCAAACCTGCGTCTGCGTGTGATGAAACGCCAGCAAGATGCAGCTTTCGCTGTGTCTTGTGGGCTAGGGCAAATCCCGTGGTCTAAACCGTCCACATCCACCCTGGCTGGAATGTAATAAGGAGAGTAACTGATGTGGTGGACAAGAAAAAATAAAACAATCCGCACGCTAGCAGGATTAGAACGCAGTGAGCTGGCCTCAGCCCGAGATTCCGCAGGATTCGACTTCGCTGCGCTGTTACGACCTGGCACTGCCACAGCACTGCTGAAAGTTGACCCCTCCGCACCGATTGACGACGAGATGATTTCTGCGTGGGAACGACTCGTCAGCAGGGATTCATCCGTGCTGGCCTGCGAAATGATCAGCTCTGCCACACCTCACGTCGCTATTACCTGGATGAGGGAAGCAAAAGCAGAGAAAAAAGACGACAGCGAAATTCTCACCCGTCTTGCTACAGTGCTGCCTGATTTTTATGCCAGCACTGCTGTGACTTTGACACCGATGACCAAAGACGATGTACGCAGGCTTTTTATCTCAGAATGCTCGCTGGTTTTTGACCACAACCAGTGGCCACACATCAATGCTGAGGTGGAAGAATCTTCCAGCGCGATTAGCGTGGACGATCTTAGTTTCGCCAGCTTTGACGTCATGGACGACAGTGGAGTCGATGACCTTCTACGCCGCTGGTGCAGCGAAGAAGGTGCTGCTAGTGCTCGGTTTAACAGGATTTTCCGGCCCAGTGATACCGATGATCCTGGCCGTCATTGTGGTGTGCTCACCATATTTTCCCCAGGCACTAACCACGAGATTTTAGAACGCATCGTAGATGAAGTTCTTGGTCTCTTAAATCCCGTCCAACGGCTGCGAATACGCAGGCTCTACGCACGACAGAATGCAGGTCTCACCGCAGGTCTTGGTATCGGCGCATTCGCGTGGAACGCAACAACAACCCGTGCGGCTTAACAGGAAGAAAAATCATGACGAACACAGAAATGATTCAACTCCATCAGGACATTCTCGACGGCAATCGTGAAGCTCCGTCACGATGGTCAAAAATTGGCCGGGCATATCATCGGTGGAGTAAAGAAAGCTCCAAGCAGGTAAAAGTCCTTGAAGATAAGCAGCGCCGCGCAGATGGTATCCCACCTGTGCGCGGTGAAAAGACCCACGGTGTGATCAAACCTCGCGGACTTACCGGACGCAACGCCGGTTATGCCGCCGTGCAAAGCGGGCCGCAAGAATGGCAAACCACCACCAACTTAGGCTGTGGCTTTAACCCCAATGTTGTGGGTGCTCCGGCGCCTGTGATTGGCACTCCACTTGGTCGCCATGTCACCACGGGCGCAGAAATCGCCTGCGACCCTCTGGCGTGGTTTCGTGAGGGCATTATCGCTAATCCTTCCGCGATGGTGCTCAGCCTGCCAGGCTTAGGCAAGTCCACCTTGATTAGAAAAATGCTGATGGGTGGCGTTGCTGCGGGTCACGTCGTTATTGCTGCTGGTGACATTAAAGGGGAATACGTTGGATTTACGAACCAAGTGGGCGGACAGGTCATCACCCTTGGTCATGGTTTAGGTCACCTCAACCCGCTTGACGTTGGTGCGCTTGGGCGGGTGATTCCACGAATTGAATACGCGCGTGACCACGCAGAAACTTCAGAAGAACGCCACAACCTCGATGAGTTATTAGAGCGTGCCAAGGAGCAGGTGCATGGTCGTCAGGTCGCTATGGTGTCCATGCTCGTGGGGCTAAGCCGCAACGACAAAATCAAAGATTTCGAGTCCATGCTTGTTTCTGCTGGGCTTCGTGAGATGTATGACTCCCACGATGTGGACTGGGCAAATCCCCCGATTTTGCGTGATCTCATCGACTTCTTAGAGGTCGGCAGTAAGAACCTAAAAAAGATTGCCCGTGCCAGGACACCAGAAAAATGGGAGGAGCGCATTGACGATCTCGTTTTATCGCTAAATTCCTTGCTCGATGGTGCCACAGGCCAGATCTTTGCTGGTCAAACCACAACACCAATCCGAATTGATACCACGGCTGTATGTATTGACGTTTCCGCCATTGATCGTGGCGATAAGGCTGTGAAAGCTGCTGTGATGATGGCGTGCTGGAACTCAGCATTTGGTGCAATTGAAGCAGCCCATATGCTCACCGACGCAGGTCTTGAACCTCAGCGGTATTTCGCTATCGCGCTTGATGAGCTGTGGCAGGTGTTAGCCTCAGCACCCGGAATGGTGGGGCAAATTGATGCCTTGACCAGGCTTAATCGCACGTCAGCGACAAGCCTGTATTTGATCACCCACACATTCAAGGACATGGAAGCACTTCCTACAGAAGAAGATCGAAAAACCGCTATGGGATTTATTGATCGTGCGGGAATGGTGATCTGTGGTGGGCTACCGTCATCAGAGCTAGACATCCTCAGCGAACAGCTGATGTTTTCTCCTGCTGAGGCACAGATGATCACCTCATGGAGTAAAGGTGCGCCTCCTAAACGTTCTCGCACCAGAGGTGCTGTAGCAACGCCTCCTGGCCGTGGCCGATTCATGATCAAACCCTCTAAAGATGGCTCACCAGGGATTCCCGTGCAAACGATGCTGTTTGACTCAGAGGTTGAGCACGGTTTACACGACACGAATGCCCGTTTTGAGGACTATTTCAGTGAAGGCGCTGACGCTTTCGAGGAGGTGATTTAAATGACCAGGCCTAGAGGGGTTGCTAGTCAATATGAACCCAGTATCCGAGAAGGAGCGATGGAAGATTTTGATGCCCACTGGCGCAAGTATTCATCTCCATCGGCAGCAGCAAAAATGATTGGGCGCAAATGGGGCATAGGGCGCACAACATTGACTGAATGGCTCCAAGACGAAGGCCGGTGGCCACGGGCAACATTGGCACAAGTCCGGCAGCTAAAACAGCTTGAGGAAGAAAACGACCGCTTGAAAAAACAGCTCGCTGAGCTGCTGGAACGGCACCAATGAAAAAAGTCATTGCCCTTGTGATCGCCATCGTGATGTTTCTCATTCTCATGGTGGTCACCATGATGATTCCCGAGAAAGATCTCTGCGTCGCGGGATCATCAAGCGGCGGTTCTGTCGTGGTCAATGGTGATTTTGCTTATCCCTCGGACAAGGACGCCACCACGGTCACCTCGGGGTTTGGTGCCCGATGGGGAGAAAACCACAACGGTGTCGATCTCGCTGGCCCAGCTGGAACACCCATTTATGCCTTTGCTGATGGTCGTGTGATCGCTGCGGCAGATTCCGGGGTTCAGGGCTTCGGCGGGTGGGTTGTGCTGGAGCACAACATCGACGGCAAACAGATTCAAACAGTTTACGGCCATGAAGAGCCAGGAGGTGTCCACGTGAAAGTAGGTGACAATGTGACAAAAGGCCAGCATATTGCCGATATTGGCAATGCAGGACAGTCCACTGGTGCTCACTTGCATTTTGAGGTTATTGAGGGGGATCGTGCAGCAGGAGGAAAAGCTGTTGACCCCCAGCCGTGGATTGATCAAGCGGAAAAAGGTGTCCCAGAGTCCAGCGGGTCGGCTGATGTTTCAGAAGAATCAGGTGGTTTTGCTGGTCTTAATGCTCGCCAGCTCACCATTGCAAAACAAATCGTCGCTATTGGCGAAATGATGGGTGTCGATCAAAAAGGCCAGGAGATTGCGGTGGCCACCGCCAAGCATGAATCCCAGCTCAAGGTGTATGCCAATGATGGATCAGGGGCATATCAGTCTGCTGGTGCCTCTGGTGCTACCCCCGAAGAGCTGCGGAAATCACTGGATTATCCGCACGATGCTGTGGGCCATGACCACGCATCAGTGGGAACGTTTCAGCAGCAGGTCGGTTTCTGGGGCACCGTGGAAGAGCTGATGAATCCAGCTATTAATGCCAAGAAGTTTTATGAAGCGCTCGGCAAAGTCGATTATCGCTCCATGTCGGTAGGTCAGGCTGCATCAACGGTGCAAGGAAATGCCACCGGCACTGGCGTCTATGAAAGTGAAGCTGGATTGGCTGCGCAGCTTGTGGAGCATTTCAAAGGCTCGGGTTCTGAGTTGTCACCGGAAGAAATTGAGGCTCTCGGCAATGCTGTCGCCCCCGCAGGTGGTGATTGTGGACAGTCCAGCAGCAGTGAAGGTGGTGCGCTTGCTGCTAGTGGCATGGGTGGTCGCATTCTCTCGATTGCGCAAGGTCAGTTCGGTCACCCTTATGTCTGGGGTGGTGGAGATACCACTGGCCCAACTAGTGGTTTATCTGGTGGGGAGAAAGGTTTCGACTGCTCAGGATTTGTGCTCTATGCGGTGTTTAAGGCTTCTGGAGGAACGATCTCACTGCCTCATAACACCGTCGCACAGATGAATGATCCTCATTTAAAGCCTGTGAGCTGGGAGGATCGGCAACCTGGTGATCTGATTTATGTCGGTGAACCCGGTCAAGAACACCATGTGGCGATTTATTCAGGCCTGGAAAACGGCACCGACATGTGGGTTGAAGCTCAGGATTTCGGCGTTCCGTCGGGGAAGTATCCCGTGCGCCATGGCGAAAAACTGCAAGTGATGAGAATCGGAGAATAGGACACCATGATGAAAATGCTCAAGAGGTGGCCGGTTGTGGCCACGGTGCTCACAGCACTTGCACTGGGGGCGTGCTCACCGTCACCAGAAAAGCTTGCTGAGCAGGGCAGTGACGTTGGATTATCGACGCCACCGATCACCACCTGGGAACAGCCAGCATTACCTGCGCCTTTTACCGATGTTGATCAAAGTAACCCCGACGATGTGGCACAAGCTGTGGTGACAGAGCTATTTCGGTGGAAGCCACAAGAAGGGGATCTCTCTCCGGCTGATGCCGCAGAGCGTGCGACCGCGCTCATGACTGAGTCTTGTATCGCCAGATATAAAAACTCCTGGTCGGCCATGATGGGGCTGCCTGGATCGTTGTGGCAGTCGTGGATGGAAGCACACACCACGCCGACAACCACGGTGACCGAAGCTCGTGATCCACGACCTGCTGATGAAGAAATGCGCTCCTACCGCCAATACGCGGTAACCGTTGTCGCGGATAATCCCACACCAACCACGATCACTTACAACGTGATGGTGGTCGTCGACAAGCTCGGCTGGTGGCAAGTCAGTGATATTCGCATTGATCCCCCTGTCATTACATAAATCAATAAAGACATAAATACGTCTTTACATACTTCGATCTTTACGCCTACATTTCAAGGAGAATCCCTCATGACCACCGCAAATGGCCAGTGGCAAGAAGTCAAAGACCTCGTCAATGACCACATTGACGAACTGAAAACCATGTCCCACACAGACATCAAAGAGTTCGCCAAAGAGCATAAACTCATGACCAAATCTGGCTTCCCAAAGCTCAAGACGGTGTTGAAAACCAAGGGCATTGACTACGAAGCCCTACGCGATGAAGCCAGCCAGCAACGTGCCGAAGATTTGGAAGCTCGGGCTGAAACCATCGCCGATGAAGCCAAGAATGGCCCAGAAATCCGACTCCACAGTGCTGCGATTGACCGCGATGGACAGGGCAGCTTTGCCATCGTTGATTCCTCCTCCCAGGCTGTGTGGTACGGAAAGTTCTTTGACGATGATCGCATCTGGACCAAGGGAGATCCCGTCTCTGCAGAACAGTCCGCCGCTGATAAAGCCGTCTGGATTGCAGGTAAAGCAGTTGCTTTGTCTGGTGCGTCTGCTGGCTCACTCATCTTGGGTGTCACCCACCCTGACCTCGACGTTGACGAGCTAGTCCGTGCTGGCGTGCGCAATAACGTCGCTGTCACCATCGTGTTTGAAGAAGATAGCTTTGCCGTGTCCATGGCAGAAACTCCTGGCTTTATGAAGTGGCAAGAATATGACTTGCAGCAGCTTCTCGACCTCGGCGACGACGAGGATGAATCGTAATGGCTGGTAAAGATAATGCACGTAATCTCTCTCAGCCCACGAGCAACCGTGATGCCTATGTCACGCTCGCGATTGTGGGCTGTGTACTCGGAGTGACCTGGGGATATTCCCTGTGTAGGTTGATTGCCCTTCGTGTTGCAGGTGATTCCACCACCAGTGTGGACTGGAACCCCATTGTCATTGTGATTAGCATTGCGAAAGGCCACGGACAGTGGGGAATGATCGAAACCCTCGTGGCCGTCGGCGCACTTGCGATCGTTGCGGCACTGATTACTGGAATCATGGCCTTAAACAAAGCTGTGGCCAAGCCAGAGAAGAAAACGCGTGTTGACCATGTAACTAAGCATCTTGCCAGCAAATCGGATATTAAATCACTGAGCAAAGACGCAGCAGCAGCTACTGCGCAGCGCCTCCACGGTGAAGATTTCGCCGAACATCACCCTGGTCTGCGATTTGGCCATGAAGTATCCACTGGTATTGGGCTTTATGGCGGGTGGGAAGATCTTCACCTTGTTATTGCCGGCCCACGTATCGGTAAGACCACGAGTTCGGTGATTCCCGCAATCATTGAGGCACCTGGTGCTGTGGTGACCACCTCCAATAAGGGCGATATTGTTCGTGACACGATTGCGCTGGCTCAGCACCGAGGCCAGGATTGGGTCTTTGATCCGCAAGAACTCTCCCCGATCGGCAACCATGCGTGGTTTTATGATCCACTGTCCTATATCCGATCAGACGAAAACAATATGGATGCCGCAGCCAGTGCGTTAGCCTCGATGTTTGCCAGCCCGTATATGCCGAAAAACGGTGGGGGAGATAGCTATTTCCCTTCCTCAGCACGCACATTGCTCACCGGCTTATTGCTGGCAGCAGCAGTTCGCAACCTTCCAATTTCGGAGGTGTTGCTGTGGGCGAACAATGAGCGAGACCGTGAACCACTCGATCTGCTCGGGGAATATCCAGAATTCGATTTTTGGCGCAAGACCCTAACAGGTATTTACGACCTCACCGAAAAAACCAGGTCTGGTGTTTTCGGCCAGGCGCAAAACATGGTTAACGTCTTTGCCCGCGCTGAGGTGCGCAAATGGGTCGAACCAAACCCAGGACGCACAGAGTTTGTGCCTGCTGATTTTGTGCGTGACGCGCAGCCAACGCTGTATTTGCTCAGTAAGGAAGGCCCACGATCTGTAGGTATTTTGACCACAATCCTCACCGTTGCGGTGATGGAGGCAGCTGAAGCCTACGGTGAAGCACAGCATAACGGGCGTCTGCCCGTGCCGATGGTGTGCGCACTTGATGAGTGCGCCAACACCGTGCTGTGGGAAGAATTGCCCAATGTCGTCTCCCACTACGGTTCACGCGGCATTATCCTGCTGGTCTACTTGCAGTCTTATAGCCAGGGAATTAACTGTTGGGGCAAGGAAAAGATGGAGGCACTGTGGTCGGCTATGACCATTAAGTGCGTTGGTGGTGGTATTTCCGACGAAGAACTCACCAAACGCCTGTCAGAACTGATTGGCACGCACGAGGAGTACCAAAGCTCCACCTCACGAGGAAGTAGCGGCGACCGCTCCACCTCACGATCAGTGCGGGAAAAGACCACGATGACCCCAGCGGAAATCGCTGCATTGCCGAAAGGTCGCTGGATCATTCAGTCCGTGGGGCGTCGTCCGATGATCGGTGTGACAGAGCCGTTTTTCCAGCGGAAATGGGATCAAGAAACCTCATCACTACTCAATATTTCAGCATAAGGAGGATCATATGGAACCCATGATTCATCAATCAGTCAGCGATTTTGTCAAACAAACAATTGCTACCGCCATCGGCGATACAGTTCTTGAAGCAGTCAATGCCAAGCTCGAAGATCCAGATTTCAGCGATGAGTTTGAAATGATTGTCGGCAGTGAGATTGAAAAACTCACGACGATCACGACCGCTCCAGAACCACAGTTTAAAAGCGTCGTCGAGTTCGTTGACCGCTTTATCCGCCCCATGTACGCCACAACGCGAAGTGGTCAAGATCGTGTGAATTGGTCACGGAAGTGGTACACACATCCCGAAGCAGTCACTCGCCTTAATGCCCTGTGGCGCACCTACGAGCATCTGCGTTCCCGTGATGAAGACGGATTTTTGGAAGAGTTTCTTCGTGTTCATGCTGACTATCACATGCGTCAGATCATGTCTGAGGATGGTGTCTTTGCACAGTGTTCTGCTCGGGACACCGCATCTGTGCCTCTGCCCGCAGAACCAGCTCACTCCCCTACTCCTACCCAGTAGTAAAGAAAGGATTGTCTCATGAGTACTCAAGATTTTGATACCCAACTTGCTGAAACTTTCCGGGTGATTGCCAACAGCACGGCCTATCCCCGTCCTGGGCGAGGACGCAGTATCCGCCCTGGTAAAAACGCTCTACGCCGTATGAAGCTAGGGCGTTTGGTGCAGGACTACCGTGTGGAAATCAGCGAACGACAGCGCACTGATCTGTCAGATCGCTCCTGGAAAGAACTAGCGGATGAGCTTGATCGCAGGCAGCTGCCCCAGGCTGCCCGCCAAGTTCGAGAAGGCGATCACCGTGGTGAAATGGCTATCACTACGGTCATGGCCTCCAGCACTCTCGCAGTACTAAGCATAGGTGCAGAAAAATTCACTAACGAAGATCAGCAAAATGCCGAGCTAGAGCGCATGATAGATTCCCACGCCGAAGAACTCGGCAGTGCAGAACTCCCTGCTGAACTTGATCGGGAACGCGACGCACTTAGTGAAGCTGAATATATCGCTGATCTCGAAGAAGTCGGTGCTGATCAAGCAGCAATTGACGCTGAGCTCTTTGCCAGTGAGATAGCCGGTGACCAGCCTGGTGTAGCTATGAATCCTTATAGCGGTCTGGACTCATCATCGGAGCAATCACCTCAGATTGATCTGGCTGAAAATGTTGAGGTTGAGCTATAACGCTCTCTTAGCCAAGTGGTGCCGGTGGTATTCATACCACCGGCACCACTTGTGCTTTATAGTTCTAGACCAGAATTATTACTGCGGTGTTGCTCAGATAGGCTGTATTGAGAAGACGGTGTCTGCTCCTCATCATCGTGAGCGCGTAGTGCATCAAAAAGCTCCTCACGTGCTGATTCAAGCTTGTCATGCAAAATCTGCGGCGCTGTCTCCGATAGCTCTGCTTTAAGAACTCTCACTTCCTTGCTGATCTTCGCCTCATCGAAAATAGCATCACTGAGGTCAGCACCATCAAAGCTCACTGTTTTCAGCTCAGCGCGTGAGAAATCCACACCACAAATCCCCGTTGTCGCAAATGTTGTCCGCTCTAGATGAGCATCCGTGAAGTCGGCACCCGAAAGATCACACCCAATCCACCTGGTCTGCTTAAAAGCAGAGTCTCCTTCGCCTATCCGAACACCGACAAACGATGAGTCCACCATTGTGGACTGCTTAAAGCTCGTGCGGTGGAATACCGCATTATCAAACGCAGCACCTGTGAAATCACAGTCCACAAACCGCAGATTCGACAAATCACGCCCACGGAAGTCCACCTGGCTAAAGTCTTGACCTTCCACAATGCCCTTTTCAGGCAACACATAATCGAGCTCGCGCAGCTTATGACCAGCAGGAACAATATCTGCACGGGTGGCCTGCGCCCACTGATAAAGTTCGTCATCCATGCCCATAAACCGTGGTGGAAGAGCTGGAACAAAGTTCGTCGACTGCTCAGGCACATGCTGGCGAAGTCGATGAGCAATCACCGCACCCACATCACGTGAGCCTTCCAACCCATCAAAAACTCCATCAATGGCGGTGTAGTCAATGCCATGACGAGAAAGATCCACTACTGCGGTAGCAATACGCTCCACCGTGGTCTCATCTAGCTCATCGACAATAGTGACCGGTAATGCTTGATCAAGAACACGACGAATGTGTGGCTCGACAATCTCTCGTCGCCACTGTGAGGTCAACAGATCGTGCGCGGTGCCGTACAACTGTGCGGCACGTTGTGGACTATCAGCGTCAGTGCGCAGCTGCTGATAGATATCAATCGCACTTCGTTGGCCGGTATCACGGGCAACAATGCGCTCTAGAACATCTCGTGCAGTGTCAGGAGCACGATCACCAGACATGTGCCAGTGACCATCCTCAGACTCTAAATCAATAGCAATATCAGTAGAGACATAGACGTGGTTTTGCTTCTTGCCACGAGTTAAGGCCACATATAGTCCACGGCGCTCTGTTTCTTCTCCCACCACTGCACGCGTGACATCAACAGTGACACCTTGAGCGCGGTGAATGGTGGCGGCATACCCTAGCTGGAGGTGATCACGAACGTAACCAGCAGGGATTAAGACATCCTGGTTGCGCTCACTATGACGGGCAATGACACTGCCGTCATCGCCGATAGCCACCACTGTAAAGCGACTACCGTTAAGGATTTTCACGCCATTTATGGTGGTGTTTTTGCGCGCTAAGATCGTATCGCCACACCATGCTCGGTGGCCGGTACCCAGATCAACGAAGCGTCCTTCAACATCAATATCGTCGTTGGCGATGCATGATTGTTGGATCAGCGTATTGGCAATATCGACATCAGCGCGACGCGAGGCAATAAGAATTCCGCTGCGTCCTGCATCAAGATCAGCGATATGATCACGGACTGCTTGGTCAATCATGTCGCTGCGTTGACCGCCATGAATCCAGTCTCGGCGGGCATAAAGATCAAGCCCTGTAGCGTCACCTTGACGAATTAACAGGCCGGCACGTGCCTGATCATCGTCACTACCCATGCGCATGACTTGATCAAGTTCAACTGAGTCATCGTGTTTAACGATGGTGCGGAAAAGTCCACCTGTTTCCACAGCATCAAGCTGATATGGGTCTCCCACCATGCGCACAACAGCGCCTGTTTCTTGTGCGATCTCGACTATTGCTGCCAAGTCAGCAGTGGTGGCCATGCCCGCTTCATCAACTAACAGCATGTCGCCTGGGGCAATATCAACACCTAAAGCGGTCACATCATGTGGGCGATCTCCGACTATTCCACGCCAACGATAGGTCAGTGACGCAAGCGTGCGACCATCGGATTTAATGTCTTTACTAAGGTTCTCAGCTGCGACAGCAGAAGGCGCTAAGCCAATAACGTTGTGTCCATTGCTACGCCAAATATCGGCAACAACAGACATAGAAGCAGTCTTGCCGGTACCTGCTGGGCCAACACCAGCGGTGACTTGGTTTCCTGATTCCACGAGGTGTCGAACCAATAATTCCTGCCCACGGTTGAGATCAAACCCGGTGTTGGCTGCGTGATCACGCAGTGCCTGATCAACATCCATGCGGGTAGAAACATAGCCAGTGAGTTCATCAAGTGCGTCTAAAACGCGGCGTTCTTCAGCCAGGGTGGCGTGCGCTGTGAGCACGACAGACTCTAAATCACGGTCAACAGTAAGCCCATTATCGCGGAGTAAAGCACGTGGAAGTGGCGCAGAAGGAGTATCTGTCACCGTCATAATCAGGTGCTCATAGGCGAAGTGGAGTGCGTCGTGGCGGACCTGATCTTCGATGTTTTCGGTGGAAAACCGCCATGCGTTAAGGCGCATGGATAGCTCTGTATCGAGGTGTCGCGGGGAGAAATGAGCGCGTCGTTGACGTGCTCCATCAACTGCTTCGCGAGCAAGATCTTCCACACATACGCGGTAATCATCGTCGCTGTGGCCGGGGAAATACGGGCGCTGATCGCGTGCGGCACGAATAGTGGCACGGATTTTTTGTACATCTGCTTGACCCATCCAGGTCTCACGATGGTCTTTAAGCGACTGTCCTTTCTTCTTTGCATCACGGGTATCAAGGATTGCCTGCTGCCATAATTGGTAGCGTGCTCGTGCACTGGGCTGGTGTCCGTGGGTGCGGGCATAGTCTGCGGCATAGCGTTCATAGACTGGACGAGCATTGAGACGACGAGAAGAAAACTGCTCAATGAGCTCATCACTAATGCCTTCAATCTCCCATATTGAGGCTTTTCCTTCCTCTGTGACGCGTTCACGAAACGCAAATCCCAGCTCCTGCGAGAGTCGCTGAGTCATCATACGGTTATACAGCTGGCTCATCTTTGCGGAGTTTTTAAACAAAAATCGCGTATCTAATGCCCGCCACGTTGCTGCGTCTTGTGGTGATAATCCAGCCTCGGCAGCTGCTTGAACCTTGTTGGAAATCAGGCAGTGGGTGTGTAGATCTGGCTCTCCTGCACGAGTGTCATAGTGGACAAAGGTCGCAGCAAGCATGCCTGCTGCTTTAATTTGTCGCTCACTGCGTGCACCAGTACGGGTAAATAACAGATTATCTTCAATGTATCCGAGCGCATCTTTGACGCATCTGGTGTGAATATCTTGGATAGCTTGGCGGGTGTCATCGTCGCCTAACGCCCACGCAATAGAGACGGATTTAGCGGGAGAAAATGTTAGATCCATGCCAGCGACAGGCTGGCGAACGTTGTTTTTTTGATCATTAAGCCACGCCAAAATCTCACGAGGCTTAGCATTGTGTGCGCCAGATTCACGCTCATAGAAGGGACGAGCGATCTGTAATGCAAGATCAGAGCGTTGCTTGACTGTTAAAAGTTGTCCAGTTTGTTTCTTTAGTTGTGCCTCAGCTTTTTTAATTTCTTCTAAGACTTCTACCCCCTTAGAGTAGGTAGGATATTGTCTACCTAGCTGGGTATCTTTGACTAACGCACCATTTTTCACTCGCTCTTCCGCGTCGGGGTGCAGTCCTTCGCCATAAAGAGCGGCCATTTGAAACTCTTCAACCACACCGTCTTGTGCCAGTGTGGTCTTGCCTAGACCGGAAATTCCGCGTCCAAACCAGCGTCCTGGGGGCGTTCCGGTGGCTTCATAGTAATCATGAAGTGAGGTTTCTGGGCGGGTTATATCGTCATGAGATGCCACAGATCCTAAGAGATAGGCGTAGCCATCTCCGGCGTGAACTGCTCTCATGGACAACATATTTTCTTACTATATAGGCGATTTTGAACGCTGGAAAGCGCTCCCGTTGGGCACGCCTGTGACCAGCGAAAACCGAAAGTCTGATTATCAGCCAACGATGTGGTGGTTTTTTGAGTGTCGCCAGGGGCGTCACTCAGTCGGGTAAAGTGAAACGACAGGCGGCATAAGGTGAATATCAACTGGCGAAGCACAATGACATTTGTGTGCCAGGGAGTGGTACTGAGTTTGGAGGGTCTAGCTGAATAGACGATGACGCTGTATTGTGGCGCTCATGGCACAACCACGGAAAACTCGATCCTCAAAACCTGACATTCGTAAGAGGCTTCTCGAACAAGAACGCGCACGTATGGAAGCTCGCGTTGACATGATGTCTACCATCGTTGCCGCGATTGCCGACATCGACGATTTAACGCTGAAAGCATCAGCTGCAATTGGTGATCTTCAAGACCTTGGAGTAACTCATGCTGACATTGAACTAGCAACGGGGATTTCTTCATCGAGAATTGCTAAGATTCGTCGTGAAGCTGCCGCGCTTGATCACGATGATTCTGATAATGAGGACAACTCACAATCACCAGATGCTGACAACGATCAAGAAGATAAAGGCGAGCTTGTGTCGCGTCAGGACTCTGGCAAGTAAGCATCCTAAGTCTCATGTCCTCCTCCACTCCGCGTGAACGTCTTCCAGTGACAACTTCGAGGGATCTGAATCCAACTCCTGAAGCTATCAAGCGGTTCTGGAGCAACGTGGTCAAAGGTCCAGATGATCAGTGCTGGATCTGGATTGGACCAATCTCTACCCCTGATGGATATGGTCGATTTAGTTGGCAAGTTAATCGTCAGCGTCGAACACTTTCAGCTCATCGCTTTGCTCTCCTTATCGCTCGTGGCGAGGAACTTCCATCTCGAGCAGTGGGTGAGCATTATTGTTGCGAGCCCTTGTGTGTGCGAGTCGACGACAAGCATCTTCGTATAGCGACACAACAAGAAAATATTGAATGGGCTGTGTTTCGTGGTCGTCATGTTGGCAACCGTCCAGGTGCTGGAAGTGATCACCGCGCACAACGCTCTCAGCGTGTACGCGATGCGGTGAAAGATGGATGGAATGCTCAACGGTTAATACAGGCTCGTTCGGATCTTGTTCCTAACGATGATCAGCTTCCTCTGTGGTAGCCTGGCGCCTATACCTCGGCAACACAAACAAAACCCACCCCGTTTTTGGGTGGGTTTTGTTTGTGTTGCGTTATTTTTTACTTGGCTCTTTCACGAGCTTTGCAAACTCGGTGCGTCTGCTCCATGCTCGACGCTGTGCCTTTCCGTGTTCCACCATGATGGAAAACAGTTGATTTTCAGGTGCGTGTTCCGCTGCGTGGGCTAGTGCCTGTGTCATGGTATGAAATTGCCGCCGATACGATGTGGACAAAACCTGCTCGGCGTACCAATGTGCTTGCTCCGGCAGCGCACCCAGGTGAACTAAATCCGCGATAAACATCTGGTGACTGCCGCCTGGCCACGGCTCGGTCGTTCCTGCTGCGCTGATTCTCCCGGCGATGGTTGCGGGGTGGACTGGTTTCTCATCAGACACATGCTGCGCAATGATGGAGAACAGTCGAGCGTAAGAAGGGTTATAAAAATCTTGAGGGTCAACGTAATCCACCACGAATCGCGTTGTGGGTGTGCCGGTCTCCATCCACAACAGCGCGCACAGCAATAAGGCTTCTGGATCAATGGCCATATCGGGAAGCGTTAACGCCTCATCGTATGGTTCGTCCATCTCTGGTGCTGCCTGTGGCTCGGTGTTCATGGTGGTCTCCTAGTGTTATCGCCTGGTGATGGGGATCAGGTATGCCTCGTCATCAGTGCGTTCATACTCGTCCTCTGTTGCCACGATGGTGTAGCCAGCTGCGTGTAGTCGCTCACGCAGTGAGCGTGGTCTTGTGCTGGGGTTATGCGGGTTGCGGCGAAGTTGCCCAACCTGATGCAAATTGCGGGTGGTTGATTGCCACAGCGTAATAACATCGGGATTGGACAATTTGCTTACTTCGGCAAAGTCCGCGTTGGGAATGTAGCCTACGATGGGGCCCGCCTTAGCCGTGAAGGTATCAATATCTTCCTGGCGAAGGGCCTCAATGTCTAGATCGTTGTCGGCAATTAGTTTGTCCGCGTATGCATGAGCAGCAGCAACATAAAAAGCATTTTTACTCAGGGAACCGGCTCGAAACTCTAGTGCGGCAAGCACTTGGTCAAAACGGTGTTTATCTGCTGGTGTTAGTTTGACGGGAAACTTATAGACCTTGTTGTCGTTGTCGTGGGTGCTCATTAGTTGTCCTTGGGTGCTTTCTTCAGCAGAGAAATGCCTGTGCCATGGCATGTGAGGTCGTTGACAAGGCGCCCAAGACTGTCTTTCGTGGTTCCGATCTTGAGTGTGAACTCGTCGCCGTGCACTTCCACTACGTCTCCACGGGCATACGTGGCGCGAATTTTTTCAGCATCCTCTTCGATGTAACTCATGCGGATAGAAAAATTGGTGTTGCGTCGGCTGACCAACACTTCAACGATGACAGGAACAACTGCGTCAGCACTGCCCTCCTCGTTGGTGATACTGATTATTTCTCCGCGTAGTTTCATGCCCTTATATGCCTTTGCTTCTCTACGCTGGGGCTGCCCCTCCGTGCGGACTCCGCAGAGACACAGCCCCAGCTGATATGAAGTGCAGCTCCTTGGTTGGAGCTGCACTGTGCTCTACATGAGCGCCGTTTCTAGGATCTCATGGACTTGTTCGTCGGTTAATCCGACGCACTCACCCTCATCATTGCTTGCACAGATCACCACGGTGCCCACCAGTGGCCAGTTCAATCGGTTGCCGGTGATCTCTTCAAAGACCTCGGTGGCTCGGAAGTTATCAACGAAGCGACCTTCTTCGTCCATCCAGAACACGATGTCAGTGCTTTCATCGTCTTGGCTTGGTGCGGTGACTGATTCGACCCATTGTGCTCCTGTTGCTGCACGTAGCTCTTCTAGCTCGATAATGCCGGCTACTGGCTGCATAAGCAGTTTTTCTTGACTATCAATCACGATCATGGTGTTCATGGTGTTCTCCTCCTCGGAGAGTTGGGGTGTGCGATCAGGGTTTCTTTTTCCCTTGATCTACCTTTAACTATACACCCATTTAAGGTGACTTGCAATATTTTAACCAGGTTATTTACTAATAATTTGCACTTTTCAATACGGGTACACATGTTTACATTGAGAATATATCTGCCCAATTGTATCCATATGGGCATATGCCTATATGGATACAATTGGGCATCTCGCAATGATTATCCACATCTCATATAAAGTGGTGTCACTCCCCGTACAAGTGGGGATGTTCCGGTTGAACACCCCAGAATGTTTTTATCCCCACTTCGGTGGGGTTTTTCATTTCCTCCACCTGACATTTCAACCCAGCAGGCATGAAATACCTGAATGGTGTGCGTTATCCAGTCGCACCCCTGGCCAATCTACCTAGCGAGAATTACTCCCTGCCCCATAGCCCCTTGCTTTCAAGGTAACGCTGTGCACCAATCTCCTTCCAATGGAAGTGCCCCTCGCGCAGTGCCTGCATCATGGAGGTATAAAGATCGAGCACATCTATTGGCCTTACACCAATCTTTTTGGAGAAGTTGTCGATAATCCCACGCTGTGCGTTGTAGTTATTTGCCTGCTTGTAATTAAGCTCGGCAAGTCCCTGGTCTCCACTCAACTTCGCCCACTGCGCACGTTCTTTAAAGGCGACTTCATGCACGAGCAGTTCAGTAACTTCGATGCCGGCAAGCACCCTTTGATTATCAACATCCACCATGGGTGGCTGGTTGGGAGTTTCGGCAGTTGCCAAGGGGAATCCGTAGGCCTTAGTGACGAATTCATCAGCCTGCCCCTGCGTTAAGGTCTCAAAATCGACACCATCTGGGTCAATGTCGATAAGGCGCAGGATATTCGCCTTTAGGAAGTGCCGCTGCTGGAAAGTAAGCATGTCTCCTCCTCGGAGAGTTGGGGTGTGCGATCAGGGTTTCTTTTTCCCTTGACCTACCTTTAACTATACACCCATTTAAGGTGACTTGCAAGACTTTAACCAGGTTATTTAGTATTTTATTGCATCTACACTATTATGGTCATATGGGCATATGAACCTACTTTCCATACATCTTCCTGTCATAGAAATACTCCCCATTGGTTGATGTCTAATTTCTTAGTTCAACCAATAGGGAGCGATTCAACAGTCGGGAGTCAATTTAGAACGTGATAGTCCATGTCATATCTGACGCGTAGCACAGATTCTCGATCGACAAGCGGGAAGCTCCTGGCTCCATTGAACGCCACACAAGATCCACTAGAGAATGCTTAGGGTGCAGGTCGGTAGATATAGAGAGAATGTCGTACGCCTCTTCCTCCTGCCCAGTTACCAGCTTGGCAAGCGCTGCACATACGAGGGCATTGGCTTGAACCTCCCCTCCGGAGTGGCGGATTAAAGCTCGCAAAGCAGTGTGTGCAGCCTCAGCGCGTTCGCAGATGGTACGCAAGGCCATATCTCGCAGCATGGTGGAACCCATAAAGAAAGCTCCACCATTAAGAACGGCAACATTGTCTTCCAGCTTTTCAATGCTGCAACCTTCCGCCATATCAATCCAGCGCTGGAGACTCCGCTGCAAGGCTTCCTTCTTCTCCAGCACATCCCCAGTTTCGTACTGCAAAGAATTCAGAAATTTATCCGCCCGATAGGCCATGTCATTAGCGTCCGCGCCATATGGCGTAAAAATGGTTGACTCAATCAGGTCGGACAGGTTTAGGGAAAAGGTGTTACTCATGAAGATCTCCTCCTCGGAGAGTTGGGGTGTGCGATCAGGGTTTCTTTTTCCCTTGATCTACCTTTAACTATACACCCATTTAAGGTGACTTGCAAGACTTTGACCAGGTTATTTAGTATTTTATTACATCTACACTATTATGGTCATATGGGCATATGCACATATAGGCATAGATGTACGCCCCCTCCTCTTATTACTTTTTTGGACTCAAGGAAAGTGCGAAGCACCATACGTAGGATCAGGGTCGGACTGTCCAGAGACCGTGGAATAAATAGCGAGGCACGAGCGGTTTATGCCGCGAAAGCTCTTGACAGGTAGACACTGACCCGTAGAATGCCGAAGGTTTCCTTTGAGGCCACAAAAGAAATAAGACCCCCGACCTAGCGATCGGAGACGCACCTCATAATGCTCACATCATGGGCGTGATTATTTCTGATTTTCCGCAGTGTTCTCAGCCAGTGTCCGGTACAGAGTCGCTCTTGAAACACCGAAGTCCTCAGCGATCTGGGTTTTCGACTCCCCCGCCGCAACACGCGCCTTAGCATCCACCACCTGCTCTGCGGTTAACGCCTTTTTCCGCCCGGTGTATTTGCCGGCCTTCTTTGCCAACGCAATCCCCTCAGCCTGACGCTCCCGAATAATGGAACGCTCAAACTCCGCAAACGACCCCAGCACACCCAACATAAGCTGCGCACGAGGATCAGATTTTTCAGATGAAAACGAGAGATTCTCTTTCAGAAACTCCACACTCGCCCCCTTAGCAGTGATCTGACTAATCAGTTGTTGCAAATCCACCAGTGATCTAGCGAGACGATCAATCGAAGCCACCACTAAAGTGTCACCAGCACGCAGATATGCCAGACAATCTTCTAGGCCTTGGCGGTCTTTGCGTGAACGGGCGGAGATCTTGTCCATAAATTCTCGATCCACGTGTCCAATGGATTCCCGCTGGCGATCCACATGCTGGTCAGCACTTGATACTCGCACATAGGACACTCGTTGACCTTGCGTTTTCTCAACCACAGGTGTGTTCTCCTGTGCTGGAGTTTCTGGCGCTTGCTCCTGTGGAACCGCAGTCGCAGATAGTGGTGTCGCAGCCGCAGGTGAGACGTCTTGAGCTGCACTGTCTACAGCTTTTGTCTCCACTGCGTTGTCCTGGCCTGCGGCAGTGTCCTTTTTGAGAGCTTCTTTAAGCTGTTCGGGGGATTTCCACCCGGCTCTCGCTCCACCGTCAAAGATGATGTCGCTGGTTATAAACTGCTCGACCTTGGACCACTTCTTGTTACCCTCATATATTTTCGCTCTTGTGTAATGGGTGTACACGCGACTGACCTTGAGGCGGCCTTTAACGGTGCCGTTGGGTGCCCAGGTGGCATGGCTCCGGTTGTGGGAATATTGATCCCAGCGTTCTCCCCCATCGTCGAGAATGAGATTGGTATCGACTGATGCTGTTTTATAGTCCCAATCTCGACCGTTGTTTATGGGGTAATGAATCTGTGTTGTCTTTTTGCCCTTGCGGACAATCTGAATTTTATGGGTGGGAACACCCATCTCATTTAGCAGGGTTCCGAGTCGTGGCATGATATTCCCTTTTGTCTCATTAGGGTTATTGGCTTTAATGAGAAGTGTATCAAAATTAAGAATTGGGACATAGTGATACAGCAAAAATGTTTCTGAACAACATGTCTCATTAGGGTATACCCTATTGAGACAGTTTCAATTTATAAATTCGCGAGTCCAGAACATCAATAGGTTACCTTTCGAGTGGTGAACCTTTCCAGCAATATTCTTGGTGGCTCCATGTGCCATAAGCTCGTTTTCTTTGTAACACTTCATTTAGGCATACTCCTGCATAGTCAAGCGATGCCTGTAAAGTATGGAGATCATCAGGCAGCCCAGTATATTCTGGTGCGTTCTCGGAGTATCCTTTCTCCCAATTGTGGCCAGGGGAACTAAGTTGTTCAGGCCATGCTATATGGCGTCGTTTTGTTTCATGTTTGAGGATTTCTACAAGCTTTTCTGCTGAGAAGTTGTGCGTGCGAATAATTTGAATAATGTCTGCTAGATCACGGTAGCGATTGCTAACACCACTACGGTGAAGCTCGTACATGGCGCAGATCTTGTCTGCAAGATGTGATTCGATCGCAATGACAGGTATACAGAAGGAGCGATACTCTCCTTTTTTGGATACCTGATTGAGTATGGGGTCTATATGTACAAGCTCTAGAGGTAGTTGTGTATGACGTTGTATGGACACGTCTATTTTGATGTTCTCAAATCTTTTAGTTCCTAGCCGAGCGGAGAGCTTTACTTGAACTGTTGGAGTAGAATACCCATCTGGGGTGGATGCGCTTTGGAGTTTTACTGAGGTTACCTCGAAGGTAAAAGGATCATTAGTTTTTCGCTGCGCGATCTTTTCAAATTCTTGACGTATCTCCTCTACATTGTTCCACTCACGAGCTCGGGCTAGATCGATATCCTGGGTAAAACGTCCATGTCCATTGCGCATTAATAATGCTGTTCCTCCCTTAAGAACCCAATCTTGTTCCGTTTGGGCGGAGACGCGCTGCAGGAAGCACTCAAAAATGAGCTGATAGCGAATGCTGTTTGTGCTTCTATTCTGCTCTTTTGAAAGACCCCTGATGCTCCTCGCAAGATTCTGCTGAAGATTCCTATTTTCAATGCGGCTTGAATTATTATTCACGGTTTTTCTTTCTTGCCATTCTTGCTATCAGTTATTTTTGGCTGCTTGTGCACCTGCTCAGAGGGCGAAGGTAATGATCCACTGGAAGGTTCTTTGCCTGTTTTTTTGGTTTTCTCTTTCGGTTGCTTAGTGTTTGAGTTATCTAAGTTTCCGGAAATACCTGCTGCGCCCATACCTTTAGCGATATTTGCCATCTGCGCACTAGCACTTACTGTGCCCATACCTTTAACGATGTTCGCTATGTCTGGGGTGCTTATTACGCCTGCGTTTCTGATGATATTTGCCATCTGCGCACTAGCACTTACTGTGCCCATACCTTTAACGATGTTCGCTATGTCTGGGGTGCTTATTACGCCTGCGTTTCTGATGATATTTGCCATCTGCGCACTAGCACTTACTGTGCCCATACCTTTAACGATGTTCGCTATGTCTGGGGTGCTTAAATTCCATCCTTGGGTGCTTAGGTAGCGATCGACTTTCTCTTCTCGATCATCGTCAGCTTCTGCTTCTTCCTGGCATGCCAGGACTAGCTGCCGTCCAGAAGAAAAGCCATACGAGTGTGCGGCTTCATTGAGATATTCGGCTATGTCTTTTAGGCGAATATTTTCTTTACGTAAAGCATCTACAACCACAGAAGCTAAATAATTGAACTCAATCTTCTTTTTTGCCAAATCAGCTACTGTCAGCTCCACTGAAGCTACTGGGAGGCCATCAACGTTACTGATATCTCGAGAGGAGATATCACGGTTGTTATAGATATAAATGCCGTCTTGAGACGTTTGCTTCCTAGCGGTTGAAGAAAAAATCATCTTCTTCGGTATTAAATCACCCAGCTGATGGATGAGCGCCGCAGATTCATGAGAAACGATAATCGCATCTTCACCCTCCCATCGCTCATCAGGGAACTGCCCAGCATCCAGAGATACCCACGCGATACGAATATCAGCTAGTAATCCATACTGCGATGAGGGTAATAGGTATATCCCACGTTGAACTCGTGTTAGCACTCCTTTGTCAGCCAACCGACCTAACTGAAGTCGGGTAATACCTTCTCTCTGAGCCTGGGCGGTTGTGATAATTCCCCACTGGTCAGAAGCGGCTGATTCTAATATCTCCAAAACTTCAATTTGCTTCACTTGTATCACTTTCTATCTTCACTTGTATCGCCTTGAATGATACAAGAAAAGTTTTACTAGATCTATATTTGATACAAGCGAAGTTTTTAACGATTGGTGTGTCGATGACCATGTTCAGTATTCAGTGATTCGTAGTTTGGTGTTGTTGCAAAGTTGAGGCAGTAGGAAGAGCGGCGTGAAATAATCACAGCCATGGGTATCTTCTCGGGTCGTCATTTCCCCCGTGACATCATTCTGTGGGCAGTGCGCAGGTCACTGCCGCTACGGGGTGAGCTGACCTAAGATCTGGAGGAAATGATGACTTCAGCGGGGCGTGCCGGTCGATCACACCACGATTCTCACCGCTGGGTCCAGAAATACGCCCCTGAGTTGGACAAGCAAACACGGTGGTACCGGCAGGTACCTGATTGGCAGGCCAGTTCCTGGCGGGTGGATAAGACCTATATCCGGGTCGGCGGCAGGTGGTGCTACCTCTGATCTGGCGATCACCGCCGGTGGCCAGACCCTGGACTTTTACCTTTTCCCGAAGCGCAACGTCGCGGCGGCCAAGCGTTTCCTGGCGAAAACGCTGCGGTCGAATACCGCAGCCGGGTATCCGCGGGTGATCAGCACCGACAAGGCACCTTCCCTGGCCAAGGCAATCGCCGAGTTGAAGTCAGAGGGAATCTGCCCGCCAACAGTGGAACACCGGCAGGTGAAATACCTCAACAACATCCTGGAAGGTGACCATGGTCGGCTGAAGCGGATCCTCGGGCCGAAAGGCGCGTTTAAGAACTTAGACATCTGCATATCGGACGTTGAAAGGGATGGAGGCGATGCACTCGATTCACGGAAAGGGCAAGGCACGATGTTTGACCTCACGGGCAACCGAACCCGGACGCGGTGATCGTCAACCGGGTCTTCCAGAATATATAAAGCAGGCTGGGCCATAATGCTGGCCAGGCGACGAAGAAAGGAGTGTTCGCGGTTCTCCACCCAACTTTGCAACAGCACCCTCATTTTAGTGGGCATGCAGCACCTGATGGAACTTGGTGTGAAGAAGAGGCAAGCTATATTTTCCGCGTAGAGTCGCCCCCTCCATCCAAGAAAAGCGGCAAGAAACGAAAGAAGAAGCGTGGAGGCTGTGACTTGCAGCTTCGTTTGGCGGTTTTTCCGCGGCTTCGAATGGCGGTTCAGTCGACGCCGATGGCAACACCTGGATAGGCCACCCGGGCGCTCGGGATGGGCTTATTAGAGGCCGAAGGCGCCGCCGCTGACGAGGATGAAGATGCCCAGGCCGATCAGGACGATCGGGAACAGCACGTGCTCCCAGCGCTCAAGGACTTCTGCGATGGGCGGGCGGGTGGCCACGAACTTTGCCAGCAGGACCAGGCCTGCCACCAGGACGAGGAAAACGATGCAGTAGATGATGACGGCGGCAGTGTCCACGTTGAGGAAGACCGGGACGTAGACGCCGATATTGTCGCCACCGTTGGCAAACGTCACACCGGCGACGGTCAGCACACCCACCTTTTTCCCGGCGATCTTCGCATCATCATCGTCGTCATCATCGCTTCGCCAGGCCTGCCAGGCCGCCCATAGTCCCAGGGCCAGGGGAATTAGTCCGAAGTACGGGATCGCCTCAGCAGGTAGGAATGCTCCTGCCCCCAGCGTGACCAGGACTGTGGCCGCGAGGATGCCTATGAAGCCGAGGTACTGACCAGCCAGAATCCGAAGCGTGGTCTCTTTTTGCCCCGCCCCGCGGGCAAAAAACAGCGAGAGCACGATGATGTCGTCGATATTGGTGGCGATAAACAGACCAATCGCCGACAGTAGACCGGTTACCACTACGCACTCTCCTGTCCAGTGACACACCCAGGTACGGCGCATCCGGCGTCGATGCATTCGGCGTTGTCATCGACGGCCAGGGTGATATCCAGCAACGCGTTCAACGCCTGCACCAGATGAGCATCAACGATCTCGTAGCGGGTCTGTCGCCCCTGCGGTTCGGC